>JBHEMB010000507.1:0-5232 GCA_046262855.1 Mycobacteriales bacterium
CGCCATCGTGCAGCCGGGAGCGGTGCTCGCCTCGAACACGTCCTCCATCCCGCTGGTGAAGATGGCCGCCGTCACGAAGCGCCCGCACCAGGTCGTGGGCGTGCACTTCTTCAACCCGGTGCCGGTGCTGCCGCTGGTCGAGGTCGTCGAGTCGCTGCTCACCAGCCCAGAGACGCTGATCGCCGTGACCGACTTCGCGGAGAAGACGCTGCACAAGCAGACCATCCGGTCGAAGGACCGCGCCGGCTTCGTCGTCAACGCACTGCTCATCCCGTACCTGCTGAGTGCGATCCGGATGTACGAGTCCGGCTTCGCCTCCGCCGAGGACATCGATGAGGGCATGGTCAAGGGCTGCGCCCACCCGATGGGGCCGCTGCACCTCGCCGACCTCATCGGGCTCGACACCTGCGCGGCAGTCGCCCAGTCGATGTACGCCGAGTTCAAGGAGCAGCTCTACGCCCCGCCGAGGCTGCTGCTGCGGATGTGCGAAGCCGGCCTGCTCGGGCGCAAGACCGGCCAGGGCTTCTTCGCCTACGCCTGAGCCGCCAGCGACACCGGAAACCTGAGTGCAGCTCTCCGACCTCTCGTCCAACGCGGACGTCTGATCTGACGGCTACGTAGGCTCGACCGCATGACTGTCCTTGTCGTCGGTGAGGCGCTCGTCGATGTCGTGACGCGCCCTGACGGCACGGTGGCGGAGGTGCCGGGCGGCAGTCCTGCCAACGTCGCCGTCGCGCTGGCTCGCTTGGGTGACGAGGTCGAGCTGCTCACGGCACTGGGCAGCGACCCGTTCGGCGACCTGGTGCGCCGACACGTCGAGGGCTCGGGGGCGAAGGTGCTGGCCGCTCCGCTGGCGCGGACGGCCGTCGCTCACGCCACCCTCGACGCGAGCGGCGCGGCGACCTACGTCTTCGACATCGCCTGGCAGCTCGACGAGCCGCCGGAGCACTCGACGCCGGAATGGCTGCACGTCGGGTCCATCGGCACCGTCCTGCAGCCCGGCGCCGGTCAGGTGGCGGCGCTCGTCTCGTCGTACCAGGGTGTCTGTCCCATCAGCTTCGATCCCAACTGCCGGCCGCTGCTGACCCCGGAGCCGGATCTCGCCGCGGTCGAGGCCCTCGTCGCGCAGTGCGACGTCGTGAAGCTCAGCGACGAGGACGCCCGCTGGCTGCTTCCCGGCCTGACTCTGGAGGAGGTGCTGCGCCGGTGGCGCGAGCTCGGGCCGCGCCTTGTCGTCGTCACCCGCGGCGCGGCGGGCGCGCTCGCCCTCACCGACGAGCTGGTCGAGGTGCCCGTGCCCGACGGCGACCCGGTCATCGACACCGTCGGTGCCGGCGACACCTTCATGGCGGGCCTGATCGCGACCCGCGGCACCTCGCTGCAGCTGGCCGCCGCGGCGGCCCGCATCACGGTGTCGCGCGTGGGTGCCGATCCTCCCTCGAGCCAGGAGCTCCGCCCCTCCCGGCCATGAACGGATTCATCGCGGCGGGGGGAGGGTCAGGGGTGGACCTGGGTCGGGAGGTCGTCGGCGGCGGTCCGTGGGGAGGGGACCCGCGAGCCGGTCACCTCTGCGACCACCTCGACGAACGTCGCGAAGTCGAAGGGCTTCGTCAGCACCGCCGAGGCGAGCGAACGGCCCGGCGCCGCTTCGAGCTCTGCAAGCGGCTTCCCGGAGACGACCACGATCGGTACCTGCCGCGTCCACGGGTCGCTGCCGAGGTGGTGGGCGACCTCCCAGCCGTCCATGCCCGGCATCATGATGTCGAGCGTGACGACGTCGAAGCGGTGCTGCTTGGCGAGGGCCAGAGCCGACGGCCCGTCGGGGGCCCCGATCGTCTGGTAGCCCTCCATCTGGAGGGTCACCTCGATGAGCGCTCGGATGGAGTCCTCGTCGTCGACCACGAGCGCCAGCGGTGTCATAACAGCAGCGTGGCTGTGACGAGCCTTCCGCGCGTGACCCGAGAGGACTGATCAGGCCTGGTCCCAACGAGCCATCAGGAACCGGTCAGGAGTCGCCGAGGGGATCGCACAGCTTGCACGGCGTGAGACCGGGCGTCGACGCGGTCACGGGGCGCAGGTTGTCGCGGCCGTCGACGGCGACGCAGTCCGGTCGGTGCATCATCGTGCCGGTCTTCGTCGCCACCAGATCCGTCACCGCGACCGAAGCACCAGCGGTACGGCGGGTCTGCGGCTGGGCCTGTGCCTGCAGCAGGTCCTCGATCCGCAGCAGGACCGCTTGCATGTCCTCGCGCTCCGTGCGGTTCTCGCGGACGAGCAGTGTCATCCAGTAGGCGAAGTAGACGAACCCGCCGCCCATCACCAGCGCGAGCCCGAGCAGGCCGCCCGAGATGAGGTAGGGGATCTGCTCGAAGAGCAGGACCGTGTGGGACGCGCCGTACCAACCGAGCAGCACGAGGACGACCCCGAGCGGCAGCAGGGTGCCGCCGACCACGAGCATCCAGCGGTCGCTGAACGAGAAGGTCGTGCGAGGGACCCGCAGGCTCTTGACGTTGGTCGCCAACCGCTCCTGTCGGAGCACTGCATCGGAGGTTGTCATCAGTTCTCCTGGAGAGGGCAGGCAGAGGGGACCGCTTCGAGCACCTTGTCAGGGAGGCGCTTGAAGCCGAAGGCCATGAGAGCGGCGCCGAGCAGCCCGAGCACTCCGAGCCACGGCGACAGACCGCCGTAGAGGGGGTGGCGCGACGCGGCGTTCTGGATGCCGGGCGAGAAGGTCTGAGGGGCCGGCTCCCCACCGGTGCTGGTCGGGATCGTCCCGGTGCCCGGCGGCGAGGTGATTCCGGAGCTCCCGCCGCCAGTCGTGCCCGGCGGGAGGGTGCCGGTGGTTGTCCCGATGACGCCGGTCGTCCCGCCGGTGGTGCCGACGTCGAAGGCGTTGCCTGCCTTCACGCTGACGGCAGCACCGCCCATGACAACGCTGAACTGGTGGGTCGCGTCCGGCTTCCAGACGGCGACCAGGCTGCCGGCGTTGTAGGCCGCCGCGGAGCCGATCGGCTTGCCCTGCGGCTCGCTGACCCGGAGGACCAGGCCGCTTTGGGCGAGGGCGCTGTTGACCGTCTCGGTGAGGGTCTTCAGGGCGACGCCGTTCCCCTGCACCGAGACGCCGTGCTCGTCGATGGTCACGGGCACACCGGCGACCGTCGCGTTACTCACGATCGTGCGTCCGGTCACCTTCGCGGTGGTGCCGTCGGTGGTGGCGGTCGCCGTCGAGTGGACGGAGCCGATGTGCAGGACGCCCGCGATGTCGATGTCGGACGCGCTGCTGGTCGCTGTGGCGAGGGCGGCCTTCGGACCGGTCAGCTTCGTCACGCTGGACGAAGCCATCGGGCCGAACGTGCCGATGCTCGTGGCGTCGAGCGACTGCACGTGTGAGTCGGCCGAGGTGAGGTCGGCTTTGGCGACCGCCTTCATGGTCACTCCGGGCACGGAGTCATAGGTCACCGTGTCGGGGCTCTGACCGGTTTGCACCTGGGCGCGCACGGGATCGTTCAGCGTCCGTGCCTGGTCCGGCAGCGCGCCGTTGCTGGCGGTGATGAGGAGGCTGCCGATGTCCGCAGCCAGCGCACCCGGCCACACCACGGCGGCCGTGGCACTGCCGTTCGGGCCGTTCGACAGGTTGGAGGTCGCCTGCGACACGTCGCCGTCGCAGCCCTGCAGGCCGGCCGGGTTCGTGTAGCAGTACGTCGGCTCGCCCACCGTCAGCTGCGCGCCCGGCGCGGCCGCCGACAGCGCATAGGAGCCGAAGCCGGAGCCCGGCTCACCAGCCGCAAAGGCGTGGACTCCGGGGAACACCGCCCCCAGCACACAGCCCAGTCCGGCAGTGACCAGCCCAGCTCCGGAACGCCTCATGCCGCACCTCCCAGGTAGGCCTCGTTGACGAAGTCCGCGACGTCGGCCGGCTGGCCGACCATCGCGATCCTGCCGCCCGTCATCACCGCGGCGTAGTCGGACACGGCGAGCGCCGTGCGGGCGAACTGCTCGACGAGCAGGATGCTGATGCCCTCCTGCGCGAGCTGGCCGACGAGCTCGTAGAGCTCCGACACGATCTTCGGTGCGAGCCCCATCGAGATCTCGTCGAGCAGCAGGATCCCGGGGTCGGCGACCAGCGCCCGTGCCATCGCGAGCATCTGCTGCTCACCGCCGGACATCGTGCCGGCGAGCTGGTTGCGGCGCTCGCCGAGCCGTGGGAACCGGGCATAGGACTTCTCCTGGACCTCGCTCGTCGAGAACGGCGAAGAGTACGTGAACATCCGCAGGTTCTCGTACACCGTGAGGTTGGGGAAGATGCCGCGGCCCTCGGGGATCCGGCAGACCCCGGCCTTGGCGAGGTTCTCCGGAGCGACCCGGTTCACGTGCGTGCCCGCGACGTGCACGCAGCCGGCGGTGGCCCGGACGTAGCCGGACGCGACCAGCATCGTCGTCGTCTTGCCGGCCCCATTGGGGCCGAGCAGCGCGTACACGGTGCCGGACGGCACGGTGAGCGACACGTCGTGCAGGACCTCGATGCGGCCGTAGCCGGCTGTGATCCCGCGCAGCTCCAGCGCCGGTGCGGCCACTAGTCCTCAGCTCCCAGGTAGGCGGCCTGCACCGCGGGGTCGGCCTGCACGTCCTTGGGGTAGCCGACGCAGATGATCCGGCCGAAGTCGAGCACGTGGATGCGGTTGCAGACCCGCATGACGAGGTCGACGTCGTGCTCGACGACGAGCACGGCGATGCCCTCCTGCGCGAGCTCGATCAGCAGGTCACCGAGTGCCTCGCTCTCGGCGGTGTCGAGGCCGGAGCCTGGTTCGTCGAGGAGCAGCACCTTGGGCCGGGTCGCCAGACCGCGACCGAGCTCGACGAGGCGCGCGAGCCCGGTTGGCAGCATGTCGACCCGTTCCTGCTGCACGTGGGACAGTCCGACGCGTTCGATGAGCTCGTCGGCAACGGCGCGCGGGTCACTGCGATCGCGCGACCAGCTCCGCCGGAACTCCGCCGCGGCGAGGATGTTGTCGCGCGCCGTAAGGGTGCCGAAGACCTCCAGTCGCTGGAACGTGCGGGCCAGGCCACGACGGGCTCTCTTGTACGGCGAGAGGCCGCTGACGTCCTCGTTGCCGAGCCAGACCTTGCCGTTGGTAGGCGACTCCAGTCCGGTGATGACGTTGAAGGTCGTCGTCTTGCCGGCGCCGTTCGGGCCAATGAGACCCGTGACCTGACCCCTCAGCGCGGCGATGG
>JBHEMB010000508.1:0-2635 GCA_046262855.1 Mycobacteriales bacterium
TCGGCAAAGTTGACGAAGCTGTCGTCGGCGCGCTCGGCAAGCGGCGTGTCCGCGTGCCCAGTGAGCGTCATGACCTTCGCGCCCCGATCCTGGCAGTAGGCCAGGGCCTCGACGCTCTCCTTCGTTGTCCCGGACAGGGACGGGATGACGACGATCGAGTGCGGCCCCAAGTGTACCGACCCCAGCTCGACCAGCTCCGCAGGTAGCCGCAGATGCACCGGGAAGGTGGAGCGGTCCTGCAGCAGCTGCACCGCGGGCAGCATGAGGATGCCAGCCCCGCCTGAGCCGAGGAAGAACAGGTTCGACGCGCCTGCCTCCAGGTGCTCGCCGATGGTGCGGTGGATGCCTTCGGCTTGGGCGACCGCGCCGGCCTGGATGCGCAGGAAGCGGTCTTCGTCGAAGTTCAACAAGTGCGTGCCTTTCTCCGTTGGGGGTGAGCAGTGGGTGGGGCGCCGGGGCCGCGGTGCGGGCCCCGGCGCGCTGCCAGCACCGCTCAGTAGTCGACCTTGAACATGTAGTGCCGCTGCTCGAGGTCGTGGCCGCGGACGGACTCGTAGTGCTGGGCCAGCCGGTTCGCCAGCGCACCGACGACGATCCCGGTGAAGTCGCCCCTGAGCTCGGCCGGAATGCCGGGCAGGGTCAGGTCGGCCACGTCGACATGCTTGGCCTTCTTGCAATACCTGTCGAGGAACGCCTTGCCGCGCTCGGCCATAGGCCGGGTGGCGTCCTCGCCCAGCCACAGCAGGACGGCGGTGTCGTCGTTGACCATCTCGAAGGCACCCTGGAAGAACTCGCCGGTGTTGAACGCGGCGGCGTGTTTCCACTGCATCTCCTGCAGGAAGCACATGGCGAAGCCGTAGGCCCAGCCATACCCCGGACCGGAACCGAGCACGTAGGTGATGGGCTCGTCCTTGAAGGCCTCCGCGATGTCGGCCAGCGTGACCTCGGACTCCTGCACCGCGTTCAGCACAGCCTCCGGAAGGGCCTGGAGAGCGGCTGAGACGGAGCCGGCGTGGACGTCCGCGCCAGTCGCCTCCAGGAGGCTGAACGCAACCAGGAGCTCGAAGATGTCGCTCTTGCCTGCGAAAGCCTTGTCGACCGCCTCGGCCAGCGGACTGCCCGCCTTCGCCGAGGCGATCACGGTGGCGCCGGACGCCTTGGCTGTCTTGGCCGCCTGCACCGTCTCCTTCGTAGTGCCCGTGTACGAGGCGAGGACCACCAGCGAGCCGGGACCCATCAGTGCCGGGGTGCTGCTGTTGAGCTCGTCGCTCTGCAACTGGAAGGCGGGGAAGGACGCCTTCTGCTGCAAGAGGTAGTGCGCGGGCCAGCTGCAGATGATCGAGCCGCCGGCGCCGACGAAATACACGTTGCGCAGGCCGGCCTCGACGAGGGGGGCAACCGTCTCGGCGATCGCGACCCGCTCCTCGATGGCGGCTCGGTACTTCTCGACGGTGTCCGCGTCGATGGGCTTCAGGGGAAGGGTGTCAGGCATTGTCACTCCGTAAGCATGGGGATCGATAACGTTCTCATTACCGCAGTGGTAACGTTCTCAGTAGTGGCATGGGCATGTCAAGACCGTTCCGCGAAAAAGGTGCAAGCATGCGCTTTGCCAGCCAGAGCTCCCCTGCTGAACAGCAGCCAGGCGCCTCGGGCAGGGTTGGGCACGGTTTGCGACCGACCCGGTTGGTCAGGACATAGGAGGAGCAATGCGTAGAGGCGCCCGAGAAGGGGCCGCGACCCTTCCCGACGTGGCCAGGCATGCCGGGGTGTCCACCGCGACAGCGGCGCGGGCCCTCGGAGGCTATGGCTCGGTAAGCCCGTCGACACACCAGCGGGTACTCGTTGCGGCAGCCACCCTCGGGTACCGGCCCAATGGCCTGGCCCGCAGCATGATCACCGGAACGACGCACACCCTCGGCGTGGTCCTGGCAGACATCGAGAACCCCTTCTTCTACCGAGCGCTGCGGGGAATCACCGACACGGCCCGGTCGCGCGGATACGGCGTCGTGCTCACGAACACCGACGAGGACGCGGACGTCGAGCGGGAGGCACTGACCACCCTCGTGGAGCGGCGCGTTGACGGCCTCATCGTCTGCCCTGCCGAGGGCGGGGACCGCTCACACCTGACGGACACCGTCGGCTCCGGCCTCCCGATGGTGCTTCTGGACAGACACGTCCCGGGACTGGCCGTAGACATGGTTGGCCTGGACAACCGCCGGGCAGCCGCCGACGCCACGCGATGCCTCATCGAGCACGGTCACACCCGGATCGCCATCGTTACCGGTGGCCGCGATCCCGTGCTGCCCACGCTGACACAGCGGAACGTGCGAGGCATCCAGCGCAGCTCCGTCACCACCCCTGCGCGAGCGGCCGGATACCGCGACGCAATGGTCGAGGCAGGCCTCGAACTGCGGCCCGAGTACCTGAGCGCGACCGGCTTCCACCGCGACGACGCCGCATCCGCCACCGAGGCCCTGATGAACCTGAGCCAGCCACCAACCGCCATCCTGGCCTTCGACGGCATTCTGAGCCTCGGGGTGTTGCTGGCCCTGCGCCGGCTGGGAAGACGCTGCCCCGATGAGGTCTCGGTACTCGGCTTCGACGACGCCGAGTGGGCCGAAGTCGTATCTCCGCC
>JBHEMB010000509.1:0-7470 GCA_046262855.1 Mycobacteriales bacterium
CTCGAGCGTCTGCAGGACCCGGCTGGCGGTCGGCTGGCTGACGTCCGCGCTCTCCGCGAGCTCGGAAGCGCTGATCCTGGGGGAGTCCGCGATGAGCGACAGGAACCGCAGGCCGGTCTGCGTGATGGCGACCCCGGTGACCCGCACGGTGTCGGCGTGCACGCGGGCCGACCCCGACAGGCGGTACAGGTCGTTGAGGGAACCCACCAGCTGGTCCAGCGCCATGCCTCCCACGCTGCCACAGATGTATTCGCTACGCAACTACTTGGCTTCCCCCCACTCCCGCCATGAATGGATACAGCGCTGCCGATTTCCGCCGCGTCAAAAGGGCATCGCAGTATCCATTCCCCCGGGCAGGGGTGGGGGTCAGACGAGGGCGGCGCCGAGGCGGACGAGCTGGCGGGACGGGCCGCCGAGCAGGGCGTTGGTGCGCATGGTCCAGAGCAGCCGGCGGTGCACGGGGTAGGTGATGTCGGCGCCGAGGCCGCCATGCACGTGCTGAACGGTGTGCTGGATGCGCTCCCCCGCGTCGGTGGCCCACCAGGTCGCCACGTCCACGTCCCGACGGTCCAGGGTGAACACCGCCTGGCCTACCGTCGCCCGCATCGCCTGGACGTCGCAGTAGCAGTCGGCCAGCTGCTGCTGGGTCGCCTGGAACGTCGCCAGCGGCCGCCCGAACTGCTCGCGGCCGGTGAGGTGGCGAGCCGCCTCGAAGACACCGGCGTCGGCGACACCGAGCTGTACGGCGGACAGCGCGACCCGGACGACGTCCTGCACGCGCTCGACCGGGACGTCAAGGGGCGTCGAGGTCGCGCTCAGCACGTCGTACGCCAGCGCATGCGTCGTCGTCTCGACCGGCGCCCCCTCGACGTCGGTAGCCAAGGCGACGCTGGAGCCTTCGACGGTGACGACCGCGTCGAACGGGCCGCTGACGAGCCCGTCCGAACCGTCGAACCCGGGCGACACCGACAGCCGCGCCTCGCCCGCGACGACGCGCGGCAGCCACTCCTTGGCCATCGGGCCGTCGAGCAGGAGGGCGGCCGTGAGCGTCTCCCACAGCGGTACGGGCGCGAGGAAGCGGCCCTGCTGCTCCAGCAGCAGACAGACCTCGAGCAGCCCGAACCCCGCGCCGCCCAGGTCCTCCGGCACCGCGAGCCCGAGCAGGCCCGCATCGGCCAGCTCCTGCCACAGCGCTGCGTCCCAGCGGCCCTCGGACCGCTCCACGGCGGCGAGCTGCTCGTTGGAGGTGCGGCCCGCGAAGATCTCGGCCGCGAGGCCGACGAGGGCCTCCTGCTCCGGGGTCACCGGTTGCCCCGCGGCATGCCCAGCCCGGCAACCGCGATCAGGTCGCGCAGCACCTCGTTCACTCCGCCTCCGAAGGTGTTGACGATCGCGCCGCGGGTGAGCGTCTCGACGCGCCCGTCCGCAACTCCGGCGCTGCCGCGGCGAGCACCGGCGGAGCCGAGCAGGTCGAACAGCGTGCGGCACACCGCAGCATGGGTCTCGGTGCCGAAGACCTTCGCCGCCGAAGCCCCGGCCACCTCGACCGCACCGCCGTCGACCGCGCCGGTGAGCTGCCAGTTGAGCAGCTTCATCGCCTCGACCTGCGCGTACGTCCGCGCCAGGTCGGCCTGCACCCACGGCTCACCCGCGATCCCGGACGACACACACCAGTCGCGGACGATCTCCCACAGCGCCTCGGTACGACCGCTCATCGCGGCCAGCCCCACTCGTTCGTGGTTGAGCTGCGACGTCAGCAGCTTCCAGCCCTGGTCGACCTCACCGATCACGTTGTCCCGCGGCACCCGGACGCCGTCGTAGTAGGTCGTCGACGTGGTGTTGCCGCCGACGGTGGGAAGTGGGGTCCAGCTGAAGCCCGCCGCCGACGTCGGGCACACGATGATCGAGATGCCTTGGTGCTTCGGTGCGTCCGGGTTGGTGCGGCACGCGAGCCAGATGTAGTCCGAATGGCCGGCGCCCGAGGTGTAGACCTTGTTGCCGTCGATGACCCAGTCGTCGCCGTCGAGCACCGCACGGGTGCGCAGCGAGGCCAGGTCGGTGCCGGCGTTGGGCTCGGTGTAGCCGATCGCCCAGACCTCCTCACCCGCGAGGATCCCTGGCAGGTAGCGATCCTTCTGCTCCTGGGTGCCGAAGGCCATGATCGTGGGCCCGACCGTGTTGACGGTCACGAACGGGAACGGCGCGCCCGCCCGCTGGACCTCGGTGAACAGGATCAGCTGCTCGTACGCCGAGGCCCCGCCACCGCCGTACTCCTTCGGCCAGCCGAGGCCGAGCCAGCCGTCGCGCCCGAGCTGCCGCACCAGCTCTCGGAACAGCTCGGGGTTGTCACCCTCGCCGCCGAGCCGGCGTCGCACGTCGGGCGTGAGCATCCGCTCGAAGTAGCTCCGCAGCTCCTGCTGCAGTGCCCTCTGCTGGTCGGTGAGGTGCATGTGCTGCATGGCCGCAGAGTAGCGGGACAACCAAGCGCTTGCTAGGTTGGCGGCCGTGAGCAGGGTCGTGATCGTCACCGGAGCAGGGCAGGGAATCGGCCGGGCGCATGCTCTGGCGTTCGCGGCGAACGGCGACCGTGTCGTCGTCAACGACACGGGCGATTCGGCAGACGAGACCGTCGCCCTCGTGCGTGAGGCCGGCGGCGAGGCCGTGGTCTCCAAGGGCGACGTCAGCGACTGGTCGTACGGCGAGCAGCTGGTCAAGACGGCAGTGTCGGAGTTCGGCCAGCTGGACGCGCTGGTGAACAACGCCGGGCTGGTCCGCGACCGGATGCTCGTGAACATGAGCGAGGAGGAGTGGGACCTCGTCCTCAAGGTCGACCTGAAAGGGCACTTCGTCCCGCTCCGGCATGCGGCGGCCTACTGGAAGGACCTGTCCAAGGCAGGTACGCCGGTCGAGGCGCGGGTCGTCAACACCAGCTCGGGCGCTGGCCTGCTCGGGTCCGTCGGACAGGGCAACTACTCGGCCGCGAAGGCCGGTGTCGTCGCGCTCACGCAGGTGGCCGCTGTCGAGATGGGCCGCTTCGGCGTCAAGCTCAACGCGATCGCGCCGGCCGCACGCACCCCCATGACCGAGGTGGTTTTCGCGCAGACGATGACCAAGCCGGAGAGCGGGTTCGACCCGATGGACCCGGCCAACGTCTCACCCCTCGTGGTGTGGCTGGCGTCGTCCGAGTGCCAAGTGACCGGCCGGGTCTTCGAGGTCGAGGCCGGGATCATCTCCCCTGCCGACGGCTGGCAGCACGGTCCGCGCGAGGACCGCGGCGACCGCTGGCCCGTCGAGGAGATCGGGCCCGCCGTCGAGCGACTGCTGGCGCAGTCGCCGCCACAAGCACCGGTGTACGGCTCGCAGTGAGCGCCTTTCGCGAGGAGGTCGCGACCTGGCTCGCCGAGCACCTCACCGGGCAGTTCGCCCCTCTGGTCGGCAGCGGCGGCCCGGGCCGCGAGCACGAGAACGTCGAGCTCCGGATGGCGTGGGAGAAGGAGCTGGCCGCAGGGAACTGGATCGGGCTCGGCTGGCCCCGCGAGGTGGGCGGCCGCGGCGCGTCGATCGAGGACCAGGTCGTCTTCTACGAGGAGTACGCGAAGGCTGGTGGCCCTGCGCGCATCAACCACATGGGCGAGCAGCTGGCCGGGCCGACCATCATCGCGTTCGGCACCCAGGAGCAGAAGGAGCGCTTCCTCCCTGGCATCCTCGACGGCACCGAGCTGTGGTGCCAGGGGTACTCCGAGCCCAACGCCGGTTCCGACCTGGCCAACGTACGCACCAAAGCTGCCCTCGTCGACGGCCAGTGGCACATCGACGGGCAGAAGGTCTGGACATCCCTTGCGCACCAGGCGGACTGGTGCTTCGTCATCGCCCGCACCGATCCCACGTCGGTGCGCCACAAGGGGCTGTCGTTCCTGCTCGTACCCATGGACCAGGCCGGGGTCGAGGTCCGGCCCATCGTCCAGCTGACGGGCACCAGCGAGTTCAACGAGGTCTTCTTCGACGACGCGCGGACAGATGCTGCGAACGTCGTCGGCGAGCCCGGTGACGGCTGGCGAGTCGCCATGGGCCTGCTCGCGTTCGAGCGCGGTGTCTCGACCCTGGGCCAGCAGGTCGGCTTCACCCGGGAGTACGCCGAGGTGCTGCGGCTCGCGCGCCGGAACGGCTCCTTCGAGGCGCATCAGGGCGAGCTGGTCGAGTCCTGGGCCGCCCTGCAGGTGCTGAGGCACCAGGCACTCCGCACTCTGTCCAACGACGCGGCCACCAGCACGGGGGTGGAAGCCAACGTCAACAAGCTGCTCTGGGCACCGTGGCACAAGAAGCTCGGTGAGCTCGCTATGAAGGTGAGCGGCCCGGCGGCGATCCTGACCGAAGGTGATCTCTCGCCGCTGCAGAACCTCTTCCTGTTCACGCGCTCGGACACCATCTACGGCGGCAGCAGCGAGATCCAGCGCAACGTCATCGCCGAGCGCCTCTGGAAGCTCCCTCGCGACACCTGGGCCGCGACATGACCGAGCTCGACGACCTCCGGGCAGCGGCGAGGGACTTCCTGCAGGACAACGCCCCGGTCCGCAGCAATCTCACCGACGACCCATCGGTCTGGAAGCGGTTGTCCGCCGAGATGGGCCTCACAGCCCTGCCGGCCGAGGACGTCCCCCTCTCGTGGGTCATGACCGTGATCGAGGAGACCGGTCGGGTCCTGCTGCGTGCGCCGTACCTGCCGACCGTCGTCGCGGCCGCCGCTCTCAAGGCCGCCGGCGACGAGCAGCACCTGGCCGGTCTGTCAGACGGGTCGATGACCGCAGCTCTCGCCCTCGACGGGACTCTCGAGCAGGTCGCCCACGCTGCCGGCGCAGACCTGCTGCTGCTCTCGCGGGACGACGAGCTGTAGGTGGTCGATGACTTCAGTGCCGAACCACTCGGGACCCTGGACCTGACCCGGCCGGTTGCCAGCGTCCGCGCGACGGGCGGCCGAAAGGTCGGAAGCGCCTGGCACGCAAGGGATCTGGAACACGTCGGCTTGGCTGCCGAGTGCGTCGGAGCCGCCCAGCGGGTTCTCGAGCTCGTGGTCGAGCACCTGCTCGTGCGCACCCAGTTCGGGCGTCCCCTCGGATCGTTCCAGGCGCTGAGGCACAGGGTCGCGGACCTGACCGTCCTGGTCGAAGGGGCTCGTTCCACCACCTGGTACGCGGCGTCGGAACCAGAAGACTTCACGGTGGTAGCTCCGCTTGCCCGAGCCCTCGCGTCCGAGGCGTTCGTCACCGTCGCCGGTGAGGCGATCCAGCTCTTCGGCGGGATCGGCTTCACGTGGGAGCACGACGCCCACCTGTACTTCAAGCGCGCCTGGGCGACGGCCCTCAGCGCGGACAGCAAGACCCTCAAGCAGCTTGCCTTCGACAGGAGCGGCACGTAGTGGCAGACAAGCGGATGACAGCGGAGCAGGTGGTCGCGGAGCTCCGCTCCGGCATGACCATTGGCATCGGCGGCTGGGGATCCCGGCGCAAGCCGATGAGCCTGGTGCGTGCGATCCTGCGCTCCGACCTGCGCGACCTGACCGTGGTGTCGTACGGCGGGCCTGACGTCGGCCTGCTGTGTGCCGCGGGCAAGGTGCGCAAGCTCGTGTACGGCTTCGTCTCGCTCGACTCCATTCCGCTCGAACCGCACTTCCAGAACGCCCGGAAGGCCGGCGCCATCGAGGTGCAGGAGTGGGACGAGGGCATGGTGCAGTGGGGTCTGTACGCCGCGTCCCTCCGGTTGCCGTTCCTCCCGACCCGCGCCGGCCTCGGTTCGGACGTCGTCACCTACGACCCCTCGCTGCGCACGGTGGCAGACCCGTACGGGAGCGGCGACCTGCTCGCCGTACCCGCCCTGCACCTGGACGCCGCGCTGGTGCACCTGAACATCGCGGACGCCCGGGGCAACGCGTCCTTCCTCGGCCCTGACCTCTACTTCGACGACCTGTTCTGCCAGGCGGCCGAGAAGGCGTACCTGTCCTGCGAGCGGATCGTCGACGACCTCGGCGAGCTCACCCGGCGCAGGATCGCGCGGTGGATGGTCGCCGGTGTCGTCGAGGCACCCGGGGGTGCGCACTTCACGAGCTGCGTCCCCGACTACGACCGCGACGAGCCGTTCCAGAAGGAGTACGCCGCGGCCGCCAAGGACCCGGCGTTGTGGGCGGCTTTCGAGGAGCGCTTCCTCAAGGCCCCCGACTACGCGGCCGCCGTCGCGCAGTGGCACGACGAGCGGAAGGCCCAGGCGTCATGAGCGACATCACCAGGGCAGAGATCTGCGCCGTCGCGTGCGCTGAGGCATTCCGGGGGGACGGGGAGATCCTGGCGTCTCCGATGGCGCTGGTCCCCTCGCTCGGCGCGCGCCTGGCCCGCGAGACCTTCGAGCCCGACCTGCTGCTCTCCGACGGCGAGGCGACCTTCGTGTCCGGCGCATGGCCGTTGGGCGGCAAGCCGCCCGTGACGACCGAGGCGTGGATCCCCTACCGCTCGATCTTCGACCTCGTCTGGAACGGTCACCGGCACGTGATGATGGGTGCCTCCCAGATCGACCGCTTCGGCAACCAGAACATCAGCTGCATCGGGTCGTTCGTGAAGCCGAAGAACCAGCTGCTCGGCGTCCGGGGTGCGCCCGGCAACACGGTGAGCCACCCGACGTCGTACTGGGTGCCCAGCCACTCGACCCGGGTCTTCGTCGAGAAGGTGGACATGGTCAGCGGCGTCGGCACCGACAAGGGTGTCGAGGTGCCGCTGCGTCGGGTGATCAGCAACCTGGGGGTCTTCGACCTCGGCGGCCCTGACCGGTCCATGCGCCTGGTCAGCGTCCATCCAGGGGTGAGCGTCGAGGAGGTGCAGGCGGCCACCGGCTTCGCGCTGCACGTGCATGGCGTGGTGGAGTCGAGGTTGCCCACGGACGAGGAGCTCCGACTGATCCGCGAGGTCCTCGACCCCAAGAACCTCCGCGACAAGGAAGTGCCACCGGTATGAGGACCCGCGCCACCGAGCTGTTCGGCGTCGAGCACCCCATCGTGCAGACCGGCATGGGCTACGTCAGCGGCGCCAAGCTGACCAGTGCCACCGCCAATGCCGGCGGCCTGGGCATCCTCGCGAGCGCCACCATGTCGTACGACGAGCTGGCTCGGGCTATCGCCGAGGTGAAGAGCCGTACGTCGAAGCCGTTCGGGGTGAACCTCAGGGCAGACGCCTCCGACGCTGCCGAGCGCATCGACCTGATGGCGCGCGAGGGAGTCTGGGTCGCGTCCTTCGCCTTGGCGCCCAAGAGGGATCTGATCGCGCGATGCAAGGACCACGACATGGTCGTCATGCCGTCGATCGGCGCCAAGCGGCACGCCGAGAAGGTCGCCGCGTGGGGTGTCGATGCGGTGCTCGTGCAAGGCGGCGAAGGGGGCGGTCACACCGGCTCGGTACCGACCACGTTGCTGCTGCCGCAGGTGGTCGACAC
>JBHEMB010000510.1:0-3019 GCA_046262855.1 Mycobacteriales bacterium
ATGCGGGGCTGTCGCGCCGGGGTAGACAGTTGCAACACTGTTCGTCTGGCGGACAGCCGAGCAACCCCTCGATGGAGAGGATCCCATGACCATCGCGTCAACCATTCCCGGGCTCGAGAGCGCCCCCACCAACAACGCCAAGTTGGTGGCCTGGGTTCGAGAGATCGCCGAGCTGACGCAGCCGGACCGGGTGGAGTGGGCCGATGGCTCCGAGCAGGAGTGGCACCGGCTGACGCAGCTGCTGGTCGACAACGGGACCTTCGTCAAGCTCGACGAGGCCAAGCGCCCGAACAGCTTCTACGCCAAGTCGGATCCGACCGACGTGGCTCGGGTCGAGGACCGCACCTACATCTGCTCCGCCAAGCAGGAGGATGCCGGCCCGACGAACAACTGGATGGACCCCGCGCAGATGCGCGAGACCCTGCGCCCGCTGTTCGCCGGCTCCATGAAGGGCCGGACGATGTACGTCGTCCCGTTCTGCATGGGCCCGCTCGGCTCGAAGATCAGCCAGCTCGGAGTCGAGATCACCGACTCGCCGTACGTCGTCGTCTCCATGAAGATCATGACCCGGATGGGTCAGGCTGCCCTCGACGAGATCGGCGACAGCGGCTTCTTCGTCCCGGCCGTGCACACCGTCGGCGCGCCGCTCGAGGCGGGCGCTCAGGACGTCCCCTGGCCGTGCAACGACACCAAGTACATCGTCCACTACCCCGAGACCCGCGAGATCTGGTCCTACGGCTCCGGGTACGGCGGCAACGCGCTGCTCGGCAAGAAGTGCTTCGCCCTCCGGATCGCGAGCGTGATGGCCCGCGACGAGGGCTGGATGGCCGAGCACATGCTCATCCTCAAGCTGACCTCCCCGGAGGGCGAGGTCCGCTACATCACCGCGGCCTTCCCGAGTGCCTGCGGCAAGACCAACCTGGCGATGCTGCAGCCGACCATCCCTGGCTGGACGGTCGAGACCGTCGGAGACGACATCTGCTGGATGCGCTTCGGCGAGGACGGCCGGCTCTACGCCATCAACCCGGAGGCCGGCTTCTTCGGGGTTGCCCCGGGCACCGGCGAGGACACCAACGCCAACGCCGTGAAGACCTTCTACGGCAACAGCATCTTCACCAACGTGGCCCTGACCGACGACGGCGACGTCTGGTGGGAGGGCCTGACCGAGCAGCCGCCAGCGCACCTCACCGACTGGAAGGGCAACGACTGGACGCCGTCCAGCGAGACCCCCGCGGCCCACCCGAACGCCCGCTTCACCACCCCCGCCGGGCAGTGCCCCACGATCGCGCCGGAGTGGGAGGACCCGAAGGGGGTGCCGATCAGCGCGATCCTGTTCGGCGGCCGGCGCGCCACCGCCGTACCGCTGGTGACCGAGTCCCTCGACTGGGAGCACGGCGTCTTCATGGGCCTCACAGTCTCCTCGGAGACGACGGCCGCTGCCGCGGGCGCCATCGGCCAGCTGCGCCGCGACCCGTTCGCGATGCTGCCGTTCTGCGGCTACAACATGGCCGACTACGCCGGGCACTGGCTCGATATCGGCCAGGCCACGTCCGCCGACAAGCTTCCGAAGATCTACGCGGTCAACTGGTTCCGCAAGGACGATAACGGCAAGTGGCTGTGGCCGGGCTTCGGTGAGAACAGCCGCGTCCTCAAGTGGATCGTCGACCGGCTCGAGGGTCGCGCGGCCGGCGTCGCCACGGCCATCGGCACAGTGCCCGCGAGGGACGAGCTGGACCTCGACGGCCTCGACATCCCCGAGCGCGACCTCGACATCCTGCTCTCGGTCGACAACGAGATCTGGAAGCAGGAGGCCGGCATGCTGCCGGAGTACTTCGAGCAGTTCGGCGACCACATGCCGAAGGCACTGCTCGAGCAGCACGCCTCCCTGGTGGAGCGCCTGCAGCAGTAGGCCTCCTCACTTCAGTACGGCGGCAGCGCGGCCGATCCCGATCGGGTGAGCTGTTCCTCGTGCGGAGCCGTGCTGCGCGCTGGCATGACCTGGTGCGGGCAGTGCTTCACGCCCGTGGCCGCCGCTGCTGAGCCGGCCGCTCCCGCCGTACCGCGCAGATGGGTCCCGGCCCCCGGGCTCGAGACACGTCAGGTGTACAGCCGCTGGCACGGCGGGCCGACGTCCTTCGGCCCGACCGGCCGGATCGCCTGCACGGTGACGCTGGTGCTGTTCGAGTACTGGCTGTGGCGGTTCAACCTGCTGGGCTTCGCCATCACGATGATCACCGTCGTCCCGCTCGTGCTGCGCGACGTGTGGAAGCGCTCGGCGGTGCAGGAGCAGGTCCGCAAGCAGGTCTAGGCTGCCGGCGTGGGTGCCCGCGACCTCGTCTACGACGTCTACGAGCGACGCCTGACCCGAAAGCTGCGGGGTGTGCCCGTGCCCCGGCACGTCGGCGTCATCCTGGACGGCAACCGGCGCTGGGCGAAGTCGGTGGGCGCCTCCGCCAAGGCCGGGCACCAGGCTGGTGCCGACAAGATCATCGACCTGCTGCGGTGGTGCGACGAGGCCGGTGTCGAGGTCGTCACCCTCTGGCTGCTCAGCACCGACAACCTGGCCCGCACCGATGCCGAGGTCTCGGCGCTGCTGCGCATCATCGAGGGCGTCGTGGTGGACCTGGCCCGGCCGGAGAACCCCTGGACGCTCAACGTCGTGGGCGCCCTCGACCTGTTGCCGGCAGAGACGTCCCGCACCCTCAAGCAGGCGTCCGAGCACACCGCCGGCCGGCTTGGGGCCACCGTCAACATCGCGGTGGGCTACGGCGGCCGCCGCGAGATCGCGGACGCGGTCCGCTCGCTGCTGCAGGCGCACGCCGCGCAGGGCGCCTCGCTCGAGGAGGTCGCGGAGTTCCTCGACGTCGAGCACATCGCCGAGCACCTGTACACCAAGGGCCAGCCCGACCCGGACCTCATCATCCGCACCAGCGGCGAGCAGCGGCTCGGCGGCTTCCTGCTCTGGCAGAGCGCCCGCTCGGAGTTCTACTTCTGCGAGGCGTACTGGCCGGCGTTCCGG
>JBHEMB010000511.1:0-7984 GCA_046262855.1 Mycobacteriales bacterium
CGGGGGCGCCACGGCCTCGGGTGCTGGCCCGCTGGTCGGCGAGCTGTGCCGCCGGCTCGGCGCTCCACTGCTGACCTCGTACGGCGGCCGCGGGCTCCTCCCGCCGGACGACCCCTATCTGGTGCCGCTGCCGCCGCACACGAAAGAGGCCGGAAAGCTCTGGGACGCCGCCGATCTGGTCGTGGTCGTCGGGTCCGACATGGATGCCATGAACACCCAGGGCTTCCGCCAGCCGCGGCCACCCTGGGTCGTGACCGTCGACCTCGAGCACCCGACGAACCTCGAGCCGGACGTCCACCTGGCCATGGATGCCGTGGCCGGGCTGACCCTGCTGCTCGAGCAGGCACCCGAGCGGGAGCCCTGGTTCGCCCGGCCAGCCGGTCGTGAGCTGTACGCCGGACCGGAGACCGCCTTCCTCGACGCCTTCGAGAGCGGGCTGCCACCGGACGCGGTCGTCGTGGCGGACATGTGCGTGCCGGGCTACTGGTACGGGGGGTTCGGCCGGGTCGCCCGGCCACGCGGGCTGGCCTATCCGGTGGGCTGGGGCACCCTCGGCTTCGGGTTCCCGGCCGGCATCGGCGCCGCGCTGTCGGGACGGCCGACGGTCGCTCTCGTGGGCGACGGCGGGTTCCTGTTCGCCTGCGGCGACCTGGCGACGGTCGCGCAGGAGGGCGTCCCGCTGACCACCGTGCTCGTCGACGACGGCGGCTACGGGATGCTGGCCTACGACTTCCGCAAGGACGGGGCGCAGCCGATCGGTTGCGACCTGGAGCCGCCGGACTTCGTGGCGATGGCGAAGGCGTTTCGGGTAGCAGCCCGTGAGGTGACCGTCGAGGAGCTCGGATCCGCTGTGGCACAAGGGATCTCGAGCGGCGCGCCGTCGCTGCTGGTGCTCAAGGCGTCGTACGAACCGCCGCCCAACACCAGCCCTCGCTGGTACCGGGCGCTATAGCCGGAAGTCGAGGTCGAAGCCCGCCTCCTCGGTGTCCATCTGGGCCTTCTGCAGCTTGCCGGCGTAATCCCAGTTCATCGACTGCCAGCGGGTGAACTGGTCGAGCACCCAGACGCCCGACTGACGCGAGCCGTTGCCGCTCTTGCCGTTGCCGCCGAAGGGCAGGTGCGCCTCCGCGCCCGAGGTGGAGTTGTTGACGCTGAGCATGCCGGCGGACACCCGCTGACGGAACCGGAACACCACCTGCGGGTCCTGGGTGTAGATGGCCGACGACAGCCCGTAGCCGTGGCCGTTCGCGAGGGTGACGGCCTCGTCGAAGTCGGCGAACCGCATCACGCTGACCAGCGGACCGAAGGTCTCGTTGAGGTAGAGCGCGTCGTCGGCCCGGACCCCCGTGACAACCGTGGGGTGGGCGAACACACCCGCCGAGGGGTCACCGACGAAGCCGGTGCGCGGGTTCTCGGCGGTGATGCGCCCGGTGCCGGTCGAGCCGTGCACCTGGTGGTGCGGCTGGATCTCCCCGAGCCACTTCTCGAAGCCCTCCAGGAAGCGCTCCGACAGCATCGGACCGTAGAGCACGTCGCCGTTGGGGTCGCCGATCGGGGCCTGCTCCACCCGTGCCACGAACCGCGACACGAAGGCGTCGTAGACGTCGTCGTGCACGATCGCGACCCCCAGCGAGGTGCAGCGCTGGCCGGCGGTGCCGAAGCCGCTGAACAGCGCACCCTCGGCAGCGAGGTCGAGGTCGGCGTCGGGCATGACCACCAGCGGGTTCTTGCCACCGAGCTCGAGGCACGGCGACTGCAGGTGCCTGCCGCACAGGGCACCGATCTGGGCTCCCACCTCGGACGATCCCGTGAACCCGACCTTCTGCACGAGTCCCTGCGCCAGCGCCTGGGACAGGCCCTCGAACGTCGTAGGCCCGTCGGCCTGCACCGTGTTGAGCACCCCGGCGGGCACGCCGCCGGCGACGAAGAGCCTCGTCAGGGCTTCGCCCAGGGCAGCGCTGTACTCGGCCGGCTTCCAGACGACCGCGTTGCCGCAGAGCAGCGCCGGCACCAGGTACCACGACGGCACGGCCACGGGGAAGTTGCCCGCCGTGATGATGCCGGCCACGCCGACCGGCACCCGGAACGTGAACAGCTGCTTGTCGCGCATCTCCGACGGGACGGTGTGACCGTAGAGGCGGCGTCCCTCACCGAGGAAGAAGTCGCAGGTGTCGATGATCTCCTGCACTTCGCCGAGCGCCTCGGCCTGCGGTTTGCCGACCTCCCTGACGACCAGCGCTGCCAGGGCCTGCTTGTTCGCCTCCACGAGCCGGCCGACCTGCGCGATGACGCGGCCTCGCACCGGCGCCGGGGTGTCGGCCCAGGCCCGCTGCGCGGCCGCGGCGACCCGGAAGGCCTCGACCACCTGGTCGACGGACGCCAGCGAGACCTCCGCCACGACGTCGGAGAGCCGGGCCGGGTTCGTCGATGTCACGGTGCCGGCCGCGCCAGGCACCGCCGTACCGCCGATCAAGGAGGTGATCACAGGGCAAGCCTCTCAAGGACGCGGGCGAGAGCTGCGGCGCCGGCCGCCAGCTCCGCCTCGCTGATGGTCAACGCCGGCCGGAACCGGATGCTGCGGTTGCCGCAGCCGAGCAGGAGCACGCGCTCGTCCTCCCGTAAGGCTGACAGCACGGTGTCCCGGATCTCCGGGCTGGGCAACGAGAACGCGCACATCAGACCGCGACCGCGGACCTCGGTCACGGCCGCGTACCGCTCGGCGAGCCCCTGCAGCAGACCGAGCAGGTGCGCTCCTGCCGTCGCAGCCCCGGCGATCAGGTCGTCGGCCGCCATCACCTCCAGGACCCGGCGGGCGCGGACCATGTCGACCAGCGAGCCTCCCCACGTGGAGTTGATCCGGCTGGAGACCCGGAAGACGTTGTCCGGCACCTCGTCGACGCGGCCACCAGCCATCACGCCGCAGACCTGCGTCTTCTTGCCGAACGCCACGACGTCGGGCTGCACGCCGAGCTGCTGGTACGCCCAGGCCGTGCCGGTGAGCCCGCAGCCGGTCTGGACCTCGTCCAGCACGAACAGGGCGTCGAACTCCTGGCAGAGCGCCTGCATGGCCTGCAGGAAAGCGGGCCGGAAGTGGTGGTCGCCGCCCTCGCCCTGAATGGGCTCCATGACGAAGCAGGCGATGTCGTGCGGGTCCGCCTCGAAAGCAGCCCGAGCCGCTGTCAGCGCCTGCGCCTCGCGGGCCGCGACGTCACCGCCCGTCGACAGGTAGGGCGACGGGATGCGCGGCCAGTCGAACTTCGGGAACCGGTCGACCTTCACCGGGTCGGTGTTCGTGAGCGAGAGGGTGTAGCCGCTGCGGCCGTGGAACGCCTCTCGCAGGTGCAGCACGCGCGAACCCGCAGCGCTGATGCCGCGCGCCTCGTTCCGACGGCTCTTCCAGTCGAAGGCGACCTTCAACGCGTTCTCGACGGCCAGCGCGCCGCCCTCGACGAAGAACAAGTGGGGCAGGGCGGGATCCCCGAGGACGCGGGCGAACGTTTCACGAAGCGCGCCATGGCCACTGTGTAGACATCGGAGTTCGACGGCTTGTTGCGGGCCGCTTCCAGCAGCTCGCCCGTGAACACCGGGTCGTCCACCAGGTCCGGGTGGTTCATGCCCAGCGCCGAGGAGGCGAAGAACGTGAACAGGTCCAGGTACGACGAGCCGTCGCGGGCGTCGACCAGCCGGGAGCCCCGGGAGGCGGCCAGGTCGAGGACCATGTCGAAGCCGTCGACGAGCAGGTGCTGCCCGAGCAACGCATGCACATCGGCCGGCATGACAGGCGAGGCGATCATCGTCATGAACGAAGAATAACCGGCGATTCTCCGGTCGTGGTCGACTCCGACGGGCAGATCTTCACCCACTAGCGTCACGCCCGTGAGCACCACCCTCTACCGGCGCGGCCGGGTGCGCACCCCGGCGGACCCGTTCGCGACCGCCCTGATGACCGACGGTGCCGTGGTGGCCTGGGTGGGCCAGGAGGGCGCCGCGGACGCGCTCAGCCCGGACCTGACCGTGGACCTCGAGGACGCCTGGCTCGCTCCGGCCTTCGTGGACGCGCACGTGCACGCGACCAGCACCGGGCTCGCACTGACCGGGCTGGACCTGACGGGCACGACCTCGCTCGCCCAGGCCCTCCAGCTGCTCGCCGACCACTGCCGGAAGGCCCGCGGGGGAGTGGTGCTCGGCACCGGCTGGGACGAGACGCTCTGGCCCGAGAGACGGCCGCCGACGGCCGCCGAGCTGGACCGGGCCTCCTTCGGGGGAGTCGTCTACCTGTCGCGCACGGACGTCCACTCCGCGGTGGCCAGCAGTGCGCTGCTCGCCGCCTGCCCGGAAGCCCGCGGGCTGCCCGGCTGGTCGGGCGACGGCCTGGTGAGGCAGCAGGCGCACCACCGGGTACGGCGGACGGCGCAGGAGGCGATCACGCCCGCGCAGCGGCGGGCGGCGCAGCTCACCACCCTGGATCGGGCGGCCCAGCTGGGGATCGCCTGCGTCCACGAGTGCGGCGGCCCGGACATCAACGGCGAGCAGGACTTCGTGGCCTTGCTGGCGCTGGACCATGCCGTGGCGCGGATCGGCTACTGGGGCGAGCTGGGGGCGGTCGAGAAGGCGGTCGACCTGGGCGCGCGCGGCGCGGCCGGCGACCTGTTCGTGGACGGCGCCCTCGGCAGCCGGACCGCGTGCCTGCGGCAGGACTACGCGGACGGTCCGGGACGCGGCCACGGCTACCTGGCGGCCGAGCAGGTCCGCGACCACGTGCTGGCCTGCACCCGGGCCGGCGTTCAGGCCGGGTTTCACGCGATCGGGGACGAGGCCGTCGACCGGGTCGTGACCGGCTTCGCGGCTGCCGCTGCGGTGCTGGGTCAGGCAGCAGTGCGCGCTGCCCGGCATCGGGTGGAGCACGTCGAGATGGTCGGTCCTGAGCAGCTCGCGGTGCTTGCCGACCTGGGGGTGGTCGCCAGCGTGCAGCCGGTGTTCGACGCCCGCTGGGGCGGCTCCGCAGGCATGTACGCCGAGCGGCTCGGCACCGAGCGGGCCCGCGGCATGAACCCCTTCGCCGCCCTGGCAGCCGCGGGTGTTGCCCTGGCGCTGGGCTCGGACAGCCCGGTGACGGCACTCGACCCGTGGGGGACCGTTCGCGCTGCCGTCAAGCACCGCAGTCCGGGTTCGGGGTTGAGCGCACGGGCGGCGTTCAGCGCGCACACCCGCGGCGGCTGGCGGGCCGCCCGGCAGGACGGCGAGGGGGTGCTCGTGCCCGGCGCTCCCGCCACCTTCGCTGTCTGGGACGTACCGGGAGAGCTCGTCGTGCAGGCGCCGTCCGCGGCGGTCTCGGGCTGGTCGACCGACGCCCGGGCGGGCGTCTCGGGACTCCCGGACCTCGAGGGCCCCGACCCGGTCTGCCTCCTCACCGTGGTGGCCGGCCGCACCGCCTGGCAGATCGGGCGTCAAGGGCCGAACGGAGCAATCCGCGATCACCGCGCGTGACGACGAGAACGCGTTCCGGTGGACGCGCCGTGAGCAGTTGACAAGACCTCCGAACTCGTCGGTAAGGTCCCTGCCGCTAGTCAGGGACAACCCGCTCACGCCCGGTCGTCCCGAGGCCCACCGCTGCGGACCGCAACCCCGGATGTCCAGCCGTAGCAGGGGATCGGGGCACCGGAGGTCTCTGGGGGACGGTGACGGGTCCAGGGGGGTTTCACCAGAACGAAAACGACACCCGGGCACAGGCTCGGTGGGCCAGTAGACAACAGCACGGAGGCGCGCTCCACGTGTCGACGTGCTGGTCCGAAGGCCCACCGAGCCTTCGCTCGTCCGGGCACCGGAGCCGGCGCGTCCCAGCCCCCTAGTGTGATCGCGGTGAGAGCCCGCCTGGTCCTCGCAGCGCTCTCCGGGGTGCTGCTGAACGTGGCGTTCCCGCCGCACGACCTGTGGTGGCTGGCCCCGATCGCGATCGGCCTGCTCACGAACGCCTTGCGCGGCCGGACGCTGCGGCAGGGGGCGCTGCTCGGGTGGGTGCACGGCCTGGCGTTCTTCGGCCTGCTGCTGGTGTGGACCGGCACCATCGCCGGCCCGCTCGCGGTGATCGCCCTGACCTTGCTGGAGTCGGCGTTCACTGCGCTGCTGGGTGTCGCGCTCGTGGCCCTGCTGAGACTGCCGCTGTGGCCGATATGGACTGCGGCTGCCTGGGTCGGCGAGGAGGCCGTGCGGGATCGACTGCCGTTCGGCGGGTTCCCCTGGGGCCGACTCGCCTTCAGCCAGGGGCACACGCCGCTGACCCCCTTGGCGTCGTGGGGCGGCGCACCACTGGTCACGCTTGCCGTCGCGGCACTCGCCACGCTCGTCGTACGCGCTCCTGGCCGGGCCGTGCTGCTGGGACCTGGCCTGCTGGTCCTGGCGGTGGTGACGCCCGTGCCGACCGGCGGCACCGCGGTGAACGTGGGTGTGATCCAGGGCAACGTCCCGCGGCTCGGGCTGGAGCGCCCCGACCAGGTGTCGCAGGTGCTCGCCAACCACGTGCAGGCCACCCATGAGCTGGCTGCCGCCGTGCGGAGCGGCCGGCAGCCGGCGCCGGACCTGGTCATCTGGCCGGAGAACGCGAGCGACCTCGACCCGTACACCGATCCGGTGGCGGCCCGTGACATCCAAGGCGCGGTGGACGACGTCGGCGTACCGGTGCTCGTCGGTGCCGTGACGGACGGGCCGGGACGCTTCGTGAGCAACCGCGGGATCGTCTGGGAGCCCCGGACCGGCGCCGGTCCGTCGTACGTCAAGCGCCACCCCGTGCCGTTCGGGGAGTACATCCCGTTCCGCTCACTGGTGCGCAAGGTGACCGACAAGGTCGTCCTGGTCCCGCGCGACTTCGCTCGGGGCAGCCGGCCGGGCGTGCTCCAGGTCGGCCCCTCTCGGATCGCGGACGTGATCTGCTTCGAGATCGCGTACGACGGGGTGGTGCGCGATGCCGTCCGCGGAGGCGGCAGGCTGTTGGTCGTGCAGACCAACAACGCGACGTTCGGTCGCAGTGGCGAGACGACCCAGCAGCTGGCGATGAGCCGGCTCCGTGCCGTCGAGCTGGCGCGCGCCGTCGTGGTCGCCGCCACGAGCGGGGAGTCCGCGGTGATCGCGCCGGACGGCCGCTTGCAGCACCACACCCGGCTGTTCACCCGCGACGTGACGGTGCAGCGGGTGGTCCTGCGGTCCAGCAAGACGGTCGCGCTGCGACTGGGTGCGTGGCCCGAGCTCGCACTGTCCCTGCTCGCCCTCGGCGCCGTCGTGGTCGGCGTCCGGCGATGAGCATCGGATCCGTCCTCGTGATCGTGCCCACCTACAACGAGCGGGACAACCTCGAGATCATCGCCACGCGGCTGCACGACGCCGTACCCGCCGCGCATCTGCTGGTCGTGGACGACAACAGCCCTGACGGCACCGGCAAGATCGCCGACGAGCTCGCCGCGGAGTCCGACTGGGTGCACGTGCTGCACCGGACGGGCAAGCTCGGCCTGGGCGCGGCGTACGTGGCGGGCTTCGCCTGGGCCGGCGAGCGGGGCTTCGACGTGGTGGTCGAGATGGACGCCGACGGGTCGCACGCACCCGAGCAGCTGCCGCGACTGCTCGCTGCGCTGGAGAACGCCGACCTCGTGTTGGGCAGCCGCTGGGTCGACGGGGGACAGGTCGTCAACTGGCCGAAGTCGCGCGAGCTGCTCAGCCGCGGCGGCAACCTGTGGACCCGGCTCGCGCTGGGCCTGCCCTTGAAGGACGCGACCGGTGGCTACCGCGCCTACCGTCGTCCGGTGCTCGACCAGGTGCTGGCGCGCGATGTCGCGAGCCAGGGGTACTGCTTCCAGGTCGACCTCGCGTGGCGGGCGCTGCAGGCCGGCTTCGGTGTCGTTGAGGTACCCATCACGTTCACCGAGCGCGAGCGCGGCGAAAGCAAGATGAGCGGCTCGATCGTGCGCGAGGCCCTGTGGCGGGTCACGCAGTGGGG
>JBHEMB010000512.1:0-5467 GCA_046262855.1 Mycobacteriales bacterium
TAGTAGAGCAGCGCGGTGTCGCAGCGCCAGCAGTGCGGGTACGGGTGCTCGTAGGGCTGGTGCCTGAACAGCAACCCTCGGTGCTCGAGATCCTGCACAAGTGCCGGGTCGGCAGCCTTGAAGAACAGCCCGCCGACCAGCGGGATGTCTTCCCTGAACGTCCCGTCGGGCAACACCGGGTTGACCACCGGCAGGCCGTACCGGCGGGCGACCTGGAGGTCCTCCGCGCCGAAGGCCGGTGCCTGGTGCACGAGGCCGGTGCCGCTGTCGGTCGTGACGTAGTCGGCCGTGCCGACGTAGTGGGCGCCGGGGATCTCGACCCACTCGAACGGCCGCTGGTAGCTCGTGTGCTCGAGCTCGGCGCCCTTCAGGGTCTGCAACACCTCGACGTCGTCGCCGAGGACGTGCCTGAGCGGCTCCGCCACGACCAGCACCTCGGCCGGGGTCCTCGCGACCAGGTAGGTGACGTCGGGGTGTACGGCGACGGCTGTGTTCGACACCAGCGTCCACGGGGTCGTGGTCCAGACCAGCAGGCTCGCCTTGCCGGCCCACTCGCCGCTCGTGATGGGGAAGCGGACGTAGACCGACGGGTCCACCACGGTCTGGTAGCCCTGCGCCACCTCGTGGTCGGACAGCCCGGTGCCGCAGCGGGGGCAGTAGGGCGCGACCCGGTGGTCCTCGACGAGCAGGCCCTTGTCATAGATCTGCTTCAGCGACCACCACACCGACTCGATGTAGCTCGGCTGCATCGTCCAGTAGGCGTCCTGGGTGTCGACCCAGTACCCCATCCGCGTGGTGAGCTTCTCGAACTCGTCGACGTGCCGTTGCACGGACTCCCGGCACTTCGCGTTGAACTCTGCGATGCCGTAGGCCTCGATGTCCTGCTTGCCGGAGAAGCCGAGCTCCTTCTCGATCGCCAGCTCGACCGGCAGCCCATGGCAGTCCCAGCCCGCCTTGCGGGGCACGTGCCGCCCCTGCATCGTCTTGAAGCGCGGGAAGAGGTCCTTGAAGACCCGCGCCTCGACGTGGTGGGTGCCCGGCTTGCCGTTGGCGGTCGGGGGTCCCTCGTAGAACACCCAGGGCTCGCCGCCGGCGGTCTGCTCGAGGGAGCGCTCGAACACCTTGTCGCGCTCCCAACGCTGCAGCACGTCGTGCTCCAGGGCGGGCAGGTCGACCTGGGGTGGGAGCTTCTTCATCCGTGGGTCCTCCGTCGTGTCGCGCTCCGACGGAGGGACGAGGCTCGCGCCCCGCGGTACCACCCTCCTTGGGCCCGTTGGGCCCCGCTCTTTCCGTGCCGTGCCGCTCAGGGGTGATGTTCACCTCGTGCACGCCCCTGGGCTCACACCGTCCCCAGGTCGCTCTCGGCTGCGTCCGGAGCTACTCGTCCCCGTCACCGCGACGCTCGCCAGCGTAGTCGGGCGGGCTGCGGCAGGGCCACGAGGTTCCCCTGGTGTCCGCTCGGAGGGACAACGGCGCGGGCTCCGCTCGGGCAGCCGCACGCACGGCAGTACGGCGTCTCGACGGTGCCCGCAGGTGTGACGGGCTGGCACGCGGGACACGTCATGTGCAGCGGTTCGCGCAGGCGGCTCATGTGGACGGAGACGGGTAATTGGACGGAGGCGGGTAATGTGTCCAGTTCGCGGTCGGGATCATGCGGCGTGGCTCTTTGTGGGGGCATCGGGCGACACGTAGCATCCCGCCCCGTCCGATCATGTTCCGGCCCGAGCAGGGAGTCGTCATGGCCACCGGCAAGCGCTTGCGGAACGTCTTCTCGCGCAAGGAGAAGCCGACCGCCCCCGCGCCCCCGGCCGCGCCGTTGCAGACGGCGGCTCCCGTGAAGGCCGCGGCGAAGGCCGCGCCGGTGAAGACGCCCCCGACGGCGAAAGCCGCGGCAGCTCCGAAGGCGTCCGCCAAGGTGGCCAAGACTGCGCCCAAGCCGGAACCACGCGCCCGAGCTACGGCAGCGCCGGCGAAGAAGACTCCAGCCAGGGCAACGGGCGCGAAGGCCGCGCCGGCGAAGCAGGCGGCACCCGCCAAGAAGGCGGCACCTGCGAAGAAGGCGGCACCCGCGAAGCCAGCGGCCAGACCCGCTGCGAAGGCACCGACGAAGGCACCCACGAAGGCGCCCGCGAAGAAAGCAGCACCCGTGACCAAGAAGGCGGCCCCGGCCGCAAAGGCTCCCGCCAAGAAGGCTCCCGCCAAGGCAGCCGCCAAGGCGGCCGCCAAGAAGGCTCCGGCCAAGACACCCGCCAAGACACCCGCGAAGGCTCCAGTCCAGAAGGCGGCACCCAAGGCAGCACCCAAGGCAGCACCCAAGGCGCCCGCCACGGCAACGCCGGCGAAGAAGGCCCCGCCCGCGAAGGCACCAGCCAAGACGGCAGCAGCCAAGACGGCAGCGAAGGCGCCTGGGAGGCCGCTCGCGGACACGCCCCTGACCGGCGCGGCAGCGTGGACGAAGAAGGAGCTCGCGGACGTCCGCAAGGCGCTCGAGGCGGAGGCCAAGGAGCTGCGCGGGGAGATCGACGATGCCGAGCACCAGAACGCCGACCTGCGCCGGGACGCGGGATCGGAGGGGACAGGCGACGAGGCCGACGCGGGTTCGAAGACCTTCGAGCGCGAGCACGAGATGTCCATCGCCAACAACAGCCGCGACCTGCTGCTGCAGGTCGAGCGCGCGCTGGCGCGCCTCGACGCCGGCACCTACGGCCGCTGCGAGAACTGCGGGGACCCGATCCCGAAGGCGCGCCTGCAGGCCTTCCCCCGCGCCACGCTCGACGTGAAGTGCAAGCAGCGCGAGGAACGGCGCTGAGGGGTCCCCGGGGCCTGCTCGTCCTGGTCGCGCTGCTGACGGTCGCCCTCGACGTGGCGACGAAGGCCCTCGTGGTGTCGCAGCTGGGCGACGGGCACTCCGTCAAGCTGCTCGATGGTGCCGTGACGCTGGTGCTGTCCCGCAACAGCGGCGCCGCGTTCTCCTCCGCCCAGGGCGCCACGGTCATCTTCACTGCCGTGGCCGTCGGGGTGGCCGTCGTCATCGTCCGCAGCATGCGGCGGCTCCAGTCGGTGGGCTGGGCCGTGACGTTGGGACTGCTGCTTGGCGGCGCCCTCGGCAACCTGATCGACCGGCTGGCCCGCGCACCGGGCATCGGCCGCGGTGCGGTCGTCGACTTCATCTCCGTGCCGCACTTCGCGAGCTTCAACGCCGCCGACAGCGCCATCACCGTCGGCGCCGCAGTGGCGATCCTGCTGTCCTTCCGCGGCGTCGAAGTCGACGGCACCCGCAGACCGCACGCCGGGACGGCCGACGACCAGGCAGAATGAACGGGTGACAGACAGGCGCAGCCTTCCCGTGCCCGAGGGCCTCGACGGGCTCCGGCTCGACGCCGCGCTCAGCAGGCTGTTCGGTCTGTCGCGTACGGCGGCAGCGACCGTGATCGAGAACGGCGGCGCCAGCCTGGACGGGCGGGTCCGCTCCAAGTCGGACCGGGTCCTGGCGGGGTCGGTGCTCGAGGTCGAGCTCCCGAGCCCCGCGCCGACGACCTTCGCGCCACCGGTGGTGGTCGACGGGCTGCGGGTCGTGCACGAGGACGACAGCATCATCGTGGTGGACAAGCCGGTGGGGGTCGCCGCGCACCCCTCCGGCAGCTGGGAGGGACCGACGGTCATCGGCGGCCTGGCCGCGGCCGGGCACCGCGTCAGCACCAGTGGTGCCGAAGAGCGGCAGGGCGTCGTCCACCGGCTCGACGTCGGCACCAGCGGTCTGATGGTCGTCGCGAAGAGCGAGCACGCCTACAGCGTCCTGAAGGACGCCTTCCGCGAGCGCACCGTCGACAAGCGCTACCACGCCCTCGTGCAAGGTCACCCCGACCCGATGACCGGCACCGTCGACGCACCGATCGACCGGCACCCGACATCGGCGTACAAGTTCGCCGTCGTCGCAGGCGGGCGCGACAGCGTCACGCACTACGAGACGATCGAGGCGTTCCGGCACGCGACGCTGCTCGACATCCACCTCGAGACGGGCCGGACCCACCAGATCCGGGTGCACATGAGCGCCCTGAAGCACCCGTGCGTCGGGGACATCACCTACGGCGCGGACCCGACGCTGTCGAAGAAGCTCAAGCTCGAGCGGCAGTGGTTGCACGCGGTCAAGCTGTCCTTCGCGCACCCTGACGACGGTCGCTGGGTCAGCTACGAGAGCCCCTACCCGGCGGACCTGCAGCTCGCCCTCGACACGATCGCCGCGATGTCGTGAGACTGCGCGAACTCGACGACGCCGCCGAGAAGCAGCTCTCCTCGTTGGACAAGCGGTTCGTCGCGGCGGCGGCGCCCAAGGTCGCCCGGACCGTGGACGGCTTCCACGGGGCAGTCCGCCGTACCCGGGACACGGCAGCCTCACTGGACCTCCGGGACATGAACGCGCTGGACGAGAAGTACGCGATGCGGGGACCGCTCGCCCTGTTCCGGGAGATCCCACAGCTGCTCGCGATCGTGACGGGCATCGTGTTCCTCGTCGGGACGCTTGTCGCGGCGCACGACCTCCAGACCCGCCAGACCGCCCGGGACCAGAGCGTTCAGACCGGCGACGGCGGCTCCTCTTCGTCCGTGCCGGCCACCCTCGCCCTGGGGCCGACGATCGGTCGGCCCGCGACGAGCTACCTGCGGCTGGCCGCGAGCAGCCTGTCCAGCGCCGCGCAGGCGGACCCGGACGAGCAGCGGCTCTCGCTCGTGACGCTCTCGGCGTACTACCGGCCGGCGCAGGCGGCGAGCATCCTTTCCGGGTACGTCGTGAAGCGCGCCTGGGTCCGGGCCAGCGGCGCGGGCAGGCAGGCACCACCGATGCCCCTCGAGGTGAGCGATGACCTCGCCGCCGCGCTGAGCAGCTTCTACTCCCGGACCGCCAAGGGCCAGGGCGACGCCGCGGTGCAGTACCAGCAGCTGGCCGACACGACCGACGACGCGCAGTACAAAGCCTTCTACGGTCAGTTCGCGACGCTGTCCCGCAAGCAGTCCGAGGCCTTCGGGCGCAACTGTGCCTGCGTGTTCTCCTTCGTCGTGACCGCCACCCCGACGCAGCTGCTGTCGCTGCGCTCGCGTCCGGGCGTCCGGGCCATCGAGGTAGCGGGCAAGGGCGCGCAGCTGTCGAACGTCGACATCACGCTGTTGCTGCCGGAGGTGATGGGCGTGGTACCGAACCCCGCCGCGGTCGTGGATCCGCCTTCGTGATCGCGCGGCTCGCCACGGCCGAGGACATGCCGGCAGTGTTCGAGCTGCGGCACGAGGTGTTCGTGATCGGGCAGGAGGTGCCGCAAGAGCTCGAGCGCGACGAGCTGGATGCGGTGTCGGACCACGCGGTCGCGATCGTCGACGGGAAGGTCGTGGGCACCGGCAGGCTGCTGCCGGACGGCACGATCGGGCGGATGGCGGTGTCCTCGTCCGTGCGCGGCCAAGGCGTCGGCGCCGCCGTGCT
>JBHEMB010000513.1:0-3146 GCA_046262855.1 Mycobacteriales bacterium
AGCTCGAACCAGACCGTGTGGTAGCTGTCGGAGATGGGCTTGGCGAGCCAGGACGTGTCGCCCTCGCGCAGCTTGGCAACGGCGTGGTCGAAGCGCGGTGGGTAGCAGGCCAACCGTGGCGCCGCGGCCACGAACCGGCTCAGTACCGGTCGCAGTGCAGGGTCGACGTCCTCGAGGAGCCGGCCGACGACCGTGGCGTCGTACCCGCTGTCGCTGTGGTCGTTGGGGGTGTCAGGAGCGATCATCTGCCAGGCGGTGACGACCTCCTTGAGGAGGTCGTTCGCCGCGTGGAAGGCCTCGTATGCCGCCTCCAGCTCGGCCTGTTCGACGGTGGCGCGCTCGGCCGCCACGAGCTCGGCGAGCCGCTCTCGTCCCTCCGCCGTGATGCGGTACGCCGGCCCGCCCTTGAGCAGCCCGTCGGCGACGAGCCTGTCCAGCAGCTCCGGGGGGACCGCGGCGCCTGTTGATGTCGCGATCACCTCGGCGTCGGCCCGGCCCTTGAGACGGACGGCCTGCAGCGCTGCGAACTCGCTCATGACGCCTCCTGAAAAGGTCTAGTACTAGACGATCGGTATCTAGACAATCACACATGCCCGCTCCGTGTCTACCGCGTCGCGAGCACGGTTCAGCGGCGGGGTCCGGTGAAGGCGTCGACCATCCAGGGCCGCTGCCGCTCGCTCGACCGACGGGACCAGGCACCAGCCGGCACGGCCAGCTCCGGGTCTTGTTCCAACCGCGTGATGAGGGCAGCGCGCAGCGCAGCGGCGGCCGCCCGTGGCTGGCCCGCCGGGACGGGCGTCCCGAGGAGCGCCGCCAGGTCGGCGTTGTCCTCCTCCAGGGCGGCCGGCTCGAGCTCGAGCCCTACCCGCACCGAGCGCAGCAGCTGGGTGGCGGTGCGCAGCCGGCTGGCGACGTGCTCGTCGAGGCCGCCCTCGGCCATGACCTCCTCGAGGCCGTGGATCACCTGCTCGAGGAGCTCCTCCGGTGCAGGTGTCAGCACAGCGCCTCCGGTGCAGGTCTCAACACAGCGCCGCCAGCCGGCGCTCGGCGTGGTAGGCGATCTCGTAGCCGGTCCAGGCGAAGCGCAGTGACGAGCCGGAGCGGGCGTGAGCGGCGGCGTTGGCCGCATAGGACAGCTGCAGCAGCCCGTAGCAGTCGCGATACCACTGCAGGCGTTCCTGAGTGACAGGATGCGGGGCGACGCTGTTGTAGTGGTCGAGGGCCTGGCCCCAGTCCCACAGCTGCCGTCCGTCGCGGTTGATCGTCGGCACCATGTCCTGCACCTGTGCCAGGTCGTACGCGGGATCGCCGATCCGGGCGAGCTCCCAGTCGCTGAGGGCGACCAGCCTGCCACCCGACCAGACCTCCTCACCCAGCCCGTTGGTCCCCTTGCAGAGCGCCAGCGCCGGCAGGTCACGCGGCGCCCGGGCCAGCAGCGCGGCGCACGCCATCGCGAGAACGGGGAGCGGCTCCGCGAGCAGCTGCTCGACGAGGCCGCGAGTGGTCGTGACGAGGTGCTCTGCTGCCTGTGCGGCGGACGGCGGGCAGGGCAGCACACGGCGCAATGCGCGCCAGTCGTGAGCGTGCACCGCCGCCAGCGCCTCCAGGTGCGCGCGCGACAGCCGGATGCGCTCGTCGTCGTCGGCGGGATCGTCGCTGGCGAGAACGGGCAGCCGCCAGTCGCCGTCGACCCGCTCGCGCACGTACGCGGGACGCCCTTCAGGTCCGGCGTCGTCCCACAGCAGCACCTCGGCCACCGGCAGTCCGGTCAGTGCCCGGTAGACGTCGTGCTCAACACGCAGTGGCGTGGGGATGACGCTGCCGCTGGCGTGGTCGCGGCGGATGACCAGTTCTCTTCGTCGACCACCCTGGATGACGTCGACGGACCAGGTCTCCCGCGAGACCCCTCGGCTGACCTGCGTCAGATGTGCGACGGTGAGTGGGCCCAGATGTCGGGAAAGCCACTGCTCGACCGCGTCGCGGTTCACGTCAGGCCGAGCGGGGCGAACGATCCGTCGAGGAAGAGCTCGGTGTGGCCGGCACCGGTCCAGGTGCGGCCATCGGGCGCCGTCGTGACGACCTTGCTGACGTACTCCTTGCCGATCAGCCCCGGGGCTGGTGTGCCGTCCGCCATCACGTGGTCGTACGGCTGCACGGACACGTCGAGCTCGTCGTGCTCGAGCTGTACGCCGGGTCCGTGGTAGGTCCGCATCGACCCGCCGTCCTTCCAGCTGCCTGCCTGGTAGCCGATCGTCGCCGTGACCCACGGGACAGTCGCCGGGAGCACCTCCTGGACCCACTCCCCACCGGTCGCGTCGGTGAGCACGACGCGGCCCTGCCGCAGCAGTCGGGTCCCCGGCACCAGCTCGAGCTCGTGCCGACCGGCGACCAGCTCGACCACCTCGTCGTCCCACCCGACGTGCAGGCGCCCCTCGAACGGCGTACCGAAGGTGTCGTTCATCGGCACCTGCCGGCCGTGTTGGTCCTCGTGGAGGGCGTAGAAGCCGGACAGCCCCGTACTGCCGAACAGGGTCCAGAAGCGCAAGGACCGCGGCGTGCCACCAGGGTCGCGCGGCGGCAGCCAGGCCGGGTCGGGCGCGAGCGGAGGTCGATCAAAGTACAGCCCCCACGAGTGGTCGCGGCTGCCCCACCACCGCCCGGGTACGACGTCGATGCGTTCGTCGTCCATGGAGATCCAGCCGCGGGCGGTTCCCGCCTGCGAGTAGCGCGTCTGGTCCGTGACGGGCCGGCCGCGGTTGTAGGCCCAGTGGTGCGCCTCGGTGTAGGCCGGCGACAACCCGAGCCAGTGCAGGTCCATGGCGAGGCCCGACGGGTTCTCGTCCAGGGTGAGGTGCAGGTCGCGGTAGGGCTCGACGACCCGCAACCGGAAGGGGCCCACGGTGGTGTCGCAGAGCTCCCGCCAGGTGCGGCTGAACCGCAACGTCCGTTGCCGGCCGTGGCGCAGCAGCCCTACGTAGCCGCCGACCATGTCCGTGTTGGGGTTCACGCGCAGCCCGCAGAACAGGAACGTCTGCTCCTCCGCGCTGAAGACGCCGAAGAAGTAGCCGTCGTCGAAGCCGGGATCCGGCAGGGCGACGACCGACAGCGGCTGCGAGGTCTGGTGGACCGGCAGCTCGTCGTAGGGG
>JBHEMB010000514.1:0-5065 GCA_046262855.1 Mycobacteriales bacterium
AGCCCAGACCGGGCCCCACCTCGACCACGACGTCATCGGCTGTCACCCCGGCCGTGCGCACCAGCCGGCGCACGGTGTTGGGATCGATGACGAAGTTCTGCCCGAGCTGCTTGGTCGGTCGGATGCCGAGCTCGTCGGCCAGCCGCCGTACGTCGGGAGCGGTGAGCAGGCGCCGGTCAGGCGAGCTCAGAGGTAGCGACCGCAGTTGGGCCAGGGCGAGCGGCCGCGCTCCCGGTAGAGCAGCTTGGCGCGGTAGGTCTGCTCGCCCGACGACGCGTCGATCGGGTCGCCGCTGCCGCCCACGCCGTGCCACGTGCTCAGCGTGAACTGGTAGAGGCCGCGGTAGGTGCCGCCGCTGCTGACCGCGCGCGGGTTGCCGCCGGACTCGCAGTTCGCCAGCGCGCCCCAGTTGAGGCCGTCGGCGCCCGGGACGCTGTAGGGCCGCTGCTTCGTGCCGTAGGCGATGATCTCGTCGACCGGCTCCGCCGTGCGGACCGAGGGCTTCGCCAGGACCTTGGCAGCGAGCCGGCCGTTGACGTACCTCACGTTGTAGACGCGGTGCACCACGCCGACCCGGCCCTCGCGGACCGTACGGGTCTGGCCGACGTACATCGAGCTGTCAGCCCGCCGTACGGTCGAGAACGGAATGGCGAAGTCCTGGCCGATCTGCTTGCCGCGGATGCGCGTGATGCTGATGACCATCCCGTTGCGGACCGCAGCGCGACGCAGCACGGACAGCCGGTCGCTGTGGCGCAGCGTCACCTTCGCCTCGTGCAGCAGCTGCTGCACGGTGAGGGCGTTGGTCGCGACGCGACGGACCTTGCCGCTGTCGAGCAGCTGCACCGACTTGCGGGTGCGGACCTCGAGGGAGAAGCCCTTGAGCGGGATGGCGCGGGAGCGGTCCGCCGACAGCAGTGCGCCGGCCGTGCGCAGGCCGATCTGGCCCAGGGCCTCGTCGACCGACGTGGCCGTCACCCACACGTCGCGCGGCTGGCCGTCGACGGTCAGCTGCATCTGGCGGCCGCGCCGCACGACGACGGTCGTGCGACTGGTGAGCGGGGTCGAGGAGTCGGGGGCGAGGAGGTCGTGGGAGCCGACGGAGAGGTGTGCCGCCTCGAGCGCGTCCGCGACGGTGCTGCCGTGCGTCTTCACCGTCTCGCGCTGACCGTCCACCGTGATCGCGACGGTCTTCGCAGTGGCGGCGTAAGCGGCCTGGCCGCTCCAGGCGGCGAGGAAGGCGACAACGAGGGCGAGGGGGCGCAGGAAAAGGGAGCGGTTGCTCACAGTTCACCAATGCTCGAGCTTCCCGGGCACGAGAGCGGTACGGCTGCCGACGGGGGGACCGGCAGCGGAAGAGCCGGTCGTGAGACCGGCCCCCGTACCGCCTGGGACTTCCCCGACCCCGGCGGATGTCTCGGGAACGTAACGGCAGCCTGGACGACACGCCAAATCCCGAAACGGACATGGTGGACATCCGCGGTATGTGGACAGCCTGTGGAAAACACAAAAGCGCAGGTCACACGCCAAAAGATCACTCCGGGTGTGAGCCCGCTCTCATTCCTGCACCGCGGGGCTGCGTGGCTTGCGTTTACTCGGCGCGGAGGCCCTCCGGCCGGGCCACCGCGGAGACCAGCGGCAGGGTCGTGGCGGTCGCCAGCAGCACCGCGACCCCGGCACCGGCAGCCGTCAGCGCCCAGCCGCCCCACGGCAGCGCGTGCGGCTCGTCGTACAGCGACAGGTAGCACTCGCTCGCCACAGCGGCCGCTGCCAGCGCAGCCAGCACATTGGTGACGAGCGGCCCAGCCATCTGCAGCAGCACTGAGCGCCGCAGCACCCTGCTGGGGGTGCCGAGAGCTACGAGGGCCGACAGCCCACGACGCCGCTCGTTGACGGTGTCCGCCGTCGTCACGGCCAGCGAGGCGGCCGCGACCAGGACCGCGAGCACCAGCCCGATCCGGACGGCACGCTGGTAACCGAGGTACACGGCTGCGACTGACGACAGTCGCTCCTCGAGCGTCGCTGCCTCGACGGCCAGCGAGGCCGGGAGCGCACCGCGGACGGCCTCCACCGTGTCCGGATGGCCGTCCGTGGTCACGACCAGCCGACCGGGCAGCGCCGCTGTCGCAACGGCTGGCACCAGGCCGGGGTCGATGACGACTGCGCCTTGGAGCAGACCGCCCAGCCTGGCCGCCATCGGCAGCTGCAGAAGCGGTGGCGATGCCGGTGTGCGCAGCCTGGCGACGACGCGTTCCTCGGGGTCGAGCAGCAGCAGGTCCCCCCGCATCGCGGGCCCGACGATGCCCGTGCTGTGCACCTTGGCCGACGTGCAACCAATGTCTGCTCCGACGAACGTCGCGAGGTCGCGGCAGGAGACCACGTCGACCTGGCTCGTCTCGCTCCCTGGTCCACGCACCATGGCGGCGCGCAGGACCAGGACGTGGCCCACGCCCTTGACGGACGAGACCGCCGACGCGTCGTCGTGGCGGTACAGGTAGGCGACGACAGTGCCTCGTGGCACCAGCTTCAGCAGCTGCTCTTCGTTGCCCTCCTGAGAGGACTTCAGCACCGGAAGGAACGCCAGCAGCCAGCCGGCCACGAACACGACGAGGACCATGCCGGTCACCACCCTGGCTGAGGCTCCAGGGTCGAGGGCGATCCGGCGCGCGGCCAGGGAAACAGACACCCCGGGCAGCCGGCCGAGCAGCGCGCCGCTGAGCCGGCTCAGTGCTGGCGCGGCGAACGCGATGCCGACCAGGGTCAGCCCGCCGCCACCGAGGAGGATCGCGTCGTCGACGTGGTGCACGGGGCCGCCGCCGCGCAGCCTCAGCACGAAGAGCAGCACGAGACCGACTGCCAGCGGCAGCAGCCGCCACCACCCCGCCGTCCGGACCCGGGCCTGCCGGTTCACGCCCAGCGGGCTCGTGACGACCCGCCGAAGGGCGAAGACCGCGGTGGCGACGGACAGCAGTGGTACACCGACCAGGACCGCCGTCAAGGAACGGGCACCCGGCCAGAGGTCCTGGGCGTAGACGCCCTCCGGGAAGGGCAGCAGCGCGCACGCCGGGCCCCGGACCAGCAGGAAGAGAAGCACCCCGCCGGCGACGCCGAGCGACCCGGCAACGAGGCCGTCCGCCGCGGCCAGCGAGCGCGCCTGCTGCGGGGTCGCCCCGACCAGCCGAAGGGCCGCGAGCCGCCGGTCCCGTGAGGCCGCGGACAACCGGGTCGCGGTCGCCACCAGCACCAGCACCGGAAGGAGCAACCCCAGCGTCCCGAGCCACGCGGCGATCCGCAGCTGCCTCGGCGTCCTGGCGGGCGCCTGGTGCCCGCCGTAGTGGTCCACGACCTGACCGAAGTCGGTAGCGGCTACCCCGCGGACGTCGGAGGGGCTGCGGAGATCGGCACCCACGTAGGCGAACAGCTCGTGAGGTCCACTCAGCCCGGTCTCCGTGATGGTCCCGACGACCCGTCCCGGCACCCGGGTGCTGAGCTCCGACCGGTGCGGACCACGGAGGGCTGCGGCGAGCTCGGGTGAGACCACGGCCTCACCGAGCCGCGGCAGCGCACCGACACCCGGCGGCCGCGGCGCCGTCCCGCGGACGTCCACGACGGTGAGCGGCCGGCCGCGGTACCAGCCGGTGCGCTGCCGCACCAGCAGCCCCTCGGCCGGGGTGACCTCCGCCGGCTGCGCGACACTGACCGGCCTGCGAGCGTCGAGGCGGTCGAGCTTGGCCTGCCGGGCAGGCAGTGCCCCCATGGCGCCGAGCAGGAACGCGACGGCGAACGAGACGGCGACTGCGGTGACGACGAGCCGGACCCGGTTCGCCTGCAGCGCAAGGCGAATCCCCAGGCTCCAGGTGCTCACGCGATGACCGTGACCTCGAGCGCGCCGTCGCGGATGACGACCTCGCGGTCGGCGTAGGCCGCGACCCGCGGCTCGTGGGTGACCAGCACGACGCTGGCTCCCTGCTCACGGGCTGCGCCGACGAGCAGGTCCATGACGAGCTCCCCGTTGAGCGAGTCGAGGGCTCCGGTGGGCTCGTCCGCGAAGACGATCCGAGGACCTGCCACCAGCGCCCGCGCGACCGCGACCCGCTGGCCCTCACCGCCTGACATCTCACCGGCCCGCTTGTCCGCGGTTTCGCCTACTTCGAGCCGCTCGAGCCACTCGAGGGCGCGCGCTTCCGCCGTACGGCGCTTGTGGCCGGACAGGCGCAGGGGAAGCGCGACGTTCTCGACGGCGGAGAGCTCGGGGACGAGCGAGCCGAACTGGAAGACGAACCCGAAGTCGCTGCGCCGCAGCTGCGAGCGCAGCTCGTCCGAGAGGCTGTCGAGGCGGCTGCCCCGGTACCGCACCTCGCCGCGGTCCGGGACGAGAATGCCCGCGAGGCAGTGCAGCAGGGTGCTCTTGCCCGACCCGCTCGGTCCGAGCAGCGCGAGCACCTCGCCCGGAGCGACGTCGACCGACGCGCCGGCGAGGCCCTTCGAGGGTCCGAAGCTCAGGTGCAGGTCGCGGGCGGTGAGCAGCGGCTCGGTCATGGGGTCACCTGCGCCGCGAGCCGGTCGAGGCGAGCGGCCGTGTGCTCGAGCCAGCGCAGGTCGGCCTCGAGGTGGAACAGGGCGAAGTCGAGGCCCAGCACGCGGTCCAGGTCCGCGCCCTTCTTCAGGGCCGTCAGCTCCCGCATCGCCACGAGGTGCTCGGCTCGCTGGGCGTCGAGGAGCTGGGCGGCATCGCGGCCCGACTGCAGGGCAAGCACGACCTTGGCGAACAGGACCGGCTGCAGGTACGCCGCCGGTCCCTCGGGCTCGGAGAACCAGCGGTCCAAGTCGGTGACCCCCTCGTCCGTCACGGCGTAGGTGGTGCGGTCCGGGCCACCCTCGCGGCCGGTGCCGCTCACCACGACGAAGCCGTCCCGCTCCAGGCGTCCGAGCGTCGCGTAGACCTGCCCGGGCTTGAGCGGGCGGTCGTGGCCGAAGTGCTCGTCGTAGGCGCGCTTCAGGTCGTAGCCATGACGCGGCCGCACCTCGAGCAGGCCCAAGAGCGTGTGCGGGACGGACATGCCCTCAC
>JBHEMB010000515.1:0-7136 GCA_046262855.1 Mycobacteriales bacterium
TGCTCCTCGACGAGCCGGCGCACCGCGGCCTGGGCCTTCGACGTGTTGCCCTGGTCATCGATCGAGATCAGCTGCACGGGATGCCCGAGGACGCCGCCCGCGGCGTTGGTCGCCTGCACCCACGCTCGCAGTGCGGCCCGCAGCGGAACGCCGTTCGCGCCGACGAGGCCACTGAAGGTGCCGACCTCTCCGATGACCAGCGGGGTGTGGTCGCCCGTGCCGAGGACGCGCGGACCGCCCGAGCCGCCCGTGGCCGCGGGTCCTGAGGCCACCGACCCGGGGGTGGACTGCCTGCCGCCGGGCACGGCAGCGCCTGCGGCGGCCGGTCCGGACGACGGCAGCCCGTCGGCGGGCGCGCTTCCCGTCGTACCGCTGATACCGAGGCTGCTGCTCGACTGCTGGCCCACAGCGGCGCCCCCACGCACGGCGGCCATCACGTCGTCGTGCGACTGCCGGGTGCCGCAGGCGGTGGCGAGCACCGACAACACGGTCAGGCCGATCACCACTCGGGTGTGAGGTCGAGGCATCTGGAGCAGCTCTTTCTGTGAGAGGGACGTGCTCAGGCGGGACGAAGAGCGCGGGCGGCACCGCCGGCTGCCACCCGGTCGTGCCACCTGCTGGGCGCGGTCGCGTCCTGGTGCGCAGCGGGCGCGGCCGGGGACTTGCCTGCCACGACACCGATGCCGAGGGCAGTGAGGCCGAACAGCAGGCTCAGGTAGCTCGAGACGTCCGGGTTGCTGACGTGCACCGGCACGATGACCAGAGCAGCCGCGGCCACGAACGAACTGCTCACCGGCCGGCGGCCGGAGATGACCAGGACCGCCACGAGCGTCAGAGACTGGAAGGCGGCGAAGCTGTCGGCGTTGACCACGCCGATCTGGGCGCCGATCAGCGCGCCCCCGATCGCGGCCAAGAACGCCGAGATGCAGAAGACGATGACGCGGGTGATGTTGATGGTGGTGCCGTGCGTCGCCAGGGCGACCGGCGAGTCCGCCAGCGAGCGAAGCAGCCGCCCGAGCCTGGCCCGCTCGATCGCGGTCACCAGCAGCACCGACAGTGCCACGACGACGAGCGCGACGTAGTAGTAGGCCTTGTCGCCGTCGAACCCGAAGGCGTGCGGGCGGGACACCGTGAGCCCCGCGCCGGTGCCGAACATGAGGTCCGTGGTGTACAGGACGCCGTTCAGCAGGATCCCGAACCCCAGCGTGGCCAGCGCGAGGTAGAGCCCCGACAGCCGGATGGCGGGCAGCGCGATCAGGGCGCCGACGGGAACCGCCACGAGCCCGGCGGCCAGCAGCGCCAGCGCCCACGGCAGGTGCTGCTGGAAGTGACCGAGCGAGGAGGCTCCGACCGCGGCGAAGCCGAACTGGCACAGCGAGACCTGCCCGGAGGTGCGGACCAGCAACGCCAGGGACAGCAGCAGCACCACGTAGCCGAGAGCGGCGGTGTAGGCCGACAACTTGGTGCCGATCAGCTGCGGCGCCAGCAGCAGCAGCCCGAAGAACGCGGCGGTTCCGACACCGCCAGCCGCGGTGAACCTCGTCGGCGGCAACGCGGGCAGCCGGATCTGCTGGCCGAGCTCCTTCAGTCGGCCCCGGGGCAGCACGAGCAGCACCACGAACAGCGTCAGGAAAGGAACCGACTGCGGCAATGCCGACAGCTCAGGGGTGGTCGCGACCAGCTTGCTGGTCAGCGCAGCCAGCACACCGACGACGAGGCCGCCGACGTAGGAGAGCGGCAGGCTCGAGAAGGACCCGATCGCGGCGGCGCCGAATGCCTGCACGATGAGGAGTGTCAGGACCGTCGCGTCGAGCTGTACCAGCGGCGCGATGAGCACGCCGGACAGGGCCGCGAAGCAGCTCCCGATGACCCAGGAAGCACGCCGGACACGGACCGGGTCCACACCGGTCATGTCGAGCAGGTCGGCGTCGTCGACGACCGCGCGCATCGCGGTGCCGAGCCGGCTCACCCGGAACAGCCCGAACAGCGCGACGGTCGCGAGCAAGGCGATCACTGCCGTGATGAGCTGGTCCACCCCGACGTTGACCCCACCGAGCCGGAACGTGTCGGTGGGAAGGAAGGACTTCAGCGGCTTCGCCTCAGGCCCGAAGATGAGCACGGCAGCGGCCTGCACGGCGAGCAGGATGCCGAGGGTGCTCACGACCTTGTACGCCGTCGGCGCCAGCGCGAGCCGGCGTGACAGCAGCTCCATGACGAAGCCGGCCACCAGGCCGTAGCCGCCGACCGCGATGAGGACGCCCAGCCAGGTAGGCAGGCCCGCCTGGACGGTGAGGGCGTAGTAGACGTAGGCCGCACCGGCTGCCAGTGCGCCGTGCCCGAAGTTGAAGACCCCCGACGTCTTGTAGGTGAGCACCAGACCGACAGCGGCAAGGCCGTAGATCGAGCCGGCGGCCAGGCCGGTGATGATGAAGGGCAGGATCATCCGTCGGCCCTCGAGCAGATCGGGCACGCGCCCAGCGAGTCCTGCGCCGTCACGGGCCGCAGCGCCTTGCCGCGTGCCATCGGGCAGGTCGCCTGGTGGAAGTGCCGCATACCGTTCGCCGTCACGAGACCTGCCTCAAGGGTGGTCGTGGGCTGCGGCGAGCGACGGGCGATCAGCGCGTTCACCTCGACCATCAGCCGGGCCCGCTCCGCGCGGACCGCCCTGGTCCCGGACAGCAACCAGCCCGCGCACCCTGCGGCGGCCGCCACCGCGGCGACGACACCGCCCACGATCGCGTAGCCCTGCCGGGAGACCTGGGTCGTCCCGCTCGCCACGGTCCACGCCAGCACCAGACCGGTGCCGCCGAGAGCCAGGTTCCGGACGAGCCGGCGAATGTCGGACACGGCCCAGGGCAGCCGCGCGCGGTCCGGCACCTCGGCCGGCTCAGCGGTGGCCGCCCTGACCACCACGGGCCGGGCACCGATCATCGCCGTCACGACGGTGTCTTGCGGCGCCGGATCGCCGGGGCCTCCGGCTCGAGTCGCTGCAGCTCCCGGTGGATGTCGGACAGCTTCAGCCACTCGTCGCGCAGGTCCGCCGACAGCCACAACGTGCCGCCGCACCCGACGAGCACCAGACCCACCAGTCCCCCGGAGATGATGTACGGCAGCTGTTCCGCCGGGTAGCTCGTGCCACTGATGCCCACGTAGCCGAGGATCAGCACCACGACACCGACGAGCACGGCGCCGACCCCGAGGACTCGATCCCACTGCGCGCGCAAGACGCTCACGACATCCACAGAAACCTCATTCCTAGGGTCCGGACGGCCTGGGTCGCTGCGAGCCAGCCGGCGGCGCAGAGGACGAGGGCCAGATACACCTCACCGAGGTGGAACGACTGCAGGTCAAGGGGTTCAGGCGCTGCGACCGTCACCGCAGGCACCACAGGGGGCGGCGCTGCGGCAACGACGGCCGGGGCGAGCGGGGCGGGCTCACTGGCTGGCTGAACGGGCCCTGGAGCCGAGAGCACCGGCGCAGCCGCGGGCGGCCCGGGGGCGACTGTCACGCCCGGCGCCGGCGGGATGGTCGTCGGCAGGGTCGGGTAGTAGCCGCCAAGCCCGACCGAGGCGGCCGCGCCTCCCACCGTGACCACTACCTGCGACGGATGCGTCAACCCGACCGGCGCGCCCGGCAGCGAGGTGCTGAGTCGCAGGACCGGCGCCACCACACCGTGCTGGAGGCCGGACGCGGAGAACAACTCGGCCTCGACGCCCGCCGCCTTCATGGCACCCGCCAGCGCGCTGAAGGGCACGGGCGCCTCGGAACCGGCGAGGACGACCTTTCCGTCATGGATCGCGTACGCCGTCGTCGAGCCGGCCACCGTCAACCGTGACACGGTGAGCGTCGACCGGCGGGTGAGCTTGCCGTGGTCGAGGACTGCCGTGGCGGCGGTATGCGTACCCGTCAGCGTCACTCCCCCGGGAACCTCGAGGCTCGACACGTCGGCAGTGGCCGTGGCCGTGACCTTGTCGGCAGACGCCTGTACGACGGATGCCTCGGCATGCGTGGTGGCGGGCGCTGAGCCGGCGAGTGAGCTCCCGTCGCAGCGGGGGCCGGATTCCGTGCAGCTGGCCTTGAGCTGCACGCCTGGACGGCTGTAGCTGGCGGGAGAGTCACCGGTCGTCGTGGCGACGTACAGCGGGTAGTCCGGGATCGGCGCCCCGGTCAGTCCTGCCGTGGTGCCTGGCAGTTCTGCGACCGTTGTGCCGGGATACGGGTTCGACGCGAATGCGGTGCCCTGACCGGTCGAGGTCAACGTTGCGCCGGCGGCCGGGCCGGCGGCTTGCACGCTGCTCATCAGCGGGAAGTCGACGTTGCTGACCGTCACGTCCACTGCCGTGGAGGAGGTCAGGGCAGAGAACGTCGACTGGGCGTCGGCGGCGGTCGGCGCCATCGACGCCAGCATCGCGAGGGAGGCGGCGAGACCAAGCCGGAGGCAGGTCCTCACGGCCCTGCCGCAACGTGCTGGGCGGTCGCGAAGGACGCAGTGACTGGGCTCACATGCATCAACATTCCTCATGATGAAAGGGCTTGTCAAGGCCCAGGCGAAACTGCTCGTTAGCGGAGCCCCTCCCCCGCAGGTCGAGGGGTGCTTTCCCCTGCAGGCAAGGCCTTTCGGTCGGCGACCCAGGCAGCCACCTGAGCTCGCGACCGGAAGCCCAGCTTCGTGAGGATGTGCTCGACGTGACCCTCGGCCGTGCGTTGTGCGATGACCAGCGACTCGGCGATCTCACGATTGCTGAGGCCCTCGGCGACGAGCTCGGCGATGGCCCGTTCCCGCTTGGTCAACGGCGACTTCTCGGCAACGGGTTGCCGCTGGCGAAGCGTCCCGGGTCGCGCATCAGGGTCGGCGGCGAGCGCGACCGCCTTCTCCACGTCGAGGTCCCGGCCGGCCGCGACGGCCCGGTCGAACGCAGCGTCACCAAGCGCGGCTCGCAGCCCAGCGATGCAACGTCCGTGCTCGACGTTGACGAAGCCCACCTTGGCCACCCAGGAACCGGCGCGTTCCATCGAGCGGTCGGCGCATCCCAGCAGCTGCGCGGCCAGCTCTGGATGTCCGCGCGCGCGGGCGGTCCAGGCCAGCACCTCCAGGCACAGACCGATGCCGAGATGGTCGCGCAGGTTGCGGCGCAGGGCGACGCTCTCCAGCTCCAGAGCGAGGGCTCCCTCCGGATCACCGGCGTACCAGCGCCCCATCCCTCGGGCCCACAGGATGTAGGACCGCATCCACGCCTCGCCGGCAGCGGCCGCCGTGTCGAAGTCCCGGTAGAACGCGGCAGCTCGGTCGGAGTCCCCGAGCATGGCGCACACCACGCCGCAGCACCCCGAGGCGAAGGCCACTCCATATGTGTTGCCGGCCTCGGTGAACGTGGAGAGTGCCGCCTCATAGCGCTCCAGGGCGGCCCGCAGGTCGTCCCGGTTCAGCGCCAGCAGTGCCTCGGCGGTCATGCACCAGGCCAGTTCGCTCGAGCTGCCGAGCTGACGGCTGATCGTGATGCATTCCTCGAGCAGGCTGTTGGCAGCGCTCTCGTCGCCCTGCAGGCAGGCGATGTAGCCGGCACCGCGCAGTGCCCGGACCCTGCTGAGCGTGGGCTCGACGAGGCGAGCCAGGCAGCGGTTGAGCCAGTGCCGCCACTCCTGGACCGCTCCGCGCGCGACCGTGCAGTCGATCAAGGGGACGACGATCTCGACCACCTGCTCGACATCGGACAGCGACCCGTCCCGCACGTCCATGGCGACGCGCAGGTTGCTCGCCTCGCGATCGACCCGGCGGAACCACTCGAGCTGCTGCTCACCGAACCACCCCGCGTGGACGCGCTGTGCCAGATCGACGCACCAGGCCCGATGCCGGCGACGGGCGTCCGCCTCGGCTCCGGCCTCGCGCAGCTTTTCCATGCCGTACGCGGCGATGATGTCCACCATCCGGTAGCGCGGCACGCCGTCGCGCTCCTCCCGGCACAGCAAGGACTTGTCCACGAGGTCGGCGACGAGGTCCACGATGCCGTCGAGCTCGGTTTCGGCACACACCGCTTCCGCGGCGTCCAGCTCGAAGCCCCCGGAGAAGACCGACAGGTAGGCCCACAGCTTCCGCTCATCCGGGGAACAGAGCTCGTAGCTCCAGTCGACCAGTCCACGCAACGTCTGCTGGCGCGCCGGGGCACTGCGGTTCCCGCGACTGAGCAGGGAGAACCCGTTGTCGAGACGCGCGACGATCTGCTCCGCCGACAGCGCCCGCAACCGGATGGCGGCCAGCTCGAGGGCCAGCGGGATGCCGTCGAGCAGGCTGCACAGCTGGACGACCGCTCGGCTGTTCGCGTCGGTCACGGCGAACCCGGGCAGCTCCGCAACAGCCCGGTCGAGGAATAGCTGGACGGCGTCGTACTGGGCCAGACCCGCAGGAGTCGGCGGCACCCTCGGATCCGGAACCGACAGCGGCTGCACTGCCAGCCTGCGCTCGCCGCGGATCCCCAACGGCTGTCGGCTGGTGGCGACGACGCAGAGCGCGGGACAGGCCGACAGCAGGGCGTCGGCCAGCACGGCGCAGGCGTCCAGCAGGTGCTCGCAGTTGTCGAGCAGCACCAGCATGCGACGGCTCCCGATGTGCTCGATCAGTCCCGTGACTGCCCACTGACCCGGCTGCTCGCGCAACCCGAGGGCGGTCGCCACCGTCTGTGCGACGAGGGCGGGCTCATGAAGATCGCCGAGCTCCACCTGCCAGACACCCTCGGGGAAGGCCCGCACGTGGTCGGCCGCGATCCGGCGGGCGAGCCGAGTCTTACCTACCCCACCCATGCCCGTCAGCGTCACCAAGCGGCTGACAGAGAGCAGCTCGCGCGCAGCGCTCAGCTCCGAGCGTCGACCCACGAAGCTCGTGAGCTCCTCAGGCAGGTTGCCCCCGGAGGTCCGCCGTACGGCGGTGGCCATGACCACAGGAAACGTCCAGGCCCCGCGCTGGTCAACCCACATCTGTCCTGTCCGGCCAGCCGCAGGGCGACGAAACCTCTCTCGCCTCTTCGACCTGCTGACCCGGCAGCTGCGCCAGCTCGCTGACCCGCCGTACGACCTCGGCCGTCGGCGCTCGGAACAGCCCCAACCAGCGCCCCTCCGAGCCGACCAGCACGGACCCGAGATAG
>JBHEMB010000516.1:0-6975 GCA_046262855.1 Mycobacteriales bacterium
CGCCGATGATGACCGCGTATGCCAGCAGGGTGATGGACCGGGTGAAGTCGAAGGCTGCGCCGGACGCACCCTGCACCAGCCCGGCGTACAGGGCCCCCGCCAGCCCGGCGATGAACCCTGAGGCGGCGAACCCCCGGAGCTTCACGGAGACGACGGAGAAGCCCATCGCGGCGGTGGCGGGCTCGGAGCTGCGCAGGGCGGTCAGCGCCGCGCCGGTGCGGGCCCGACGCAGGCTCGCCACCGCGAAGCACGCGACCACGAAGACCCCCAGCACCAGCCAGGCGTAGGCGCGCTCCCCGGAGGCGATGTGGCCGGGGTCGACGTTCGCGAAGTCCGGCCGCGCGACCGGTCGGTTGCCGTTGCGCGAGGCCAACGGCGGCCAGGCGTAGAGGAAGCGATCGGCGGTGAACGACAGCGACAGGGTCGCGATGGCCAGCTCCAGCGGCTCGAGCCGCAGTGCCGGCAGTCCGACCAGCGCGGCGACCGCCGCTGCCATCGCGGCTCCGACGAGGATGGCCAGCAGGAACGGGACCCCGTGGTTCATCGCGATGCCGGTGCCGTAGGCGCCGACACCCATGAAGACGGCCTGGCACACCGACACCTGCCCGACCACACCGACGAGCAGGACCAACGACAACGTCGCGAGTCCCCAGATCGCGACCTGGCTGAGGTTGTAGTGCGAGACGTTGCCCCGGTCGTCCACCAGCAAGGGCAGCACGAGCACGGCGAGCCCGACGCCTGCCGCGGTCGCGAGGGCGAGCACCCCACGCGGCAGCGGTTGCAGCGGCGCCGGCAGCAGACCACCGCCGACGTCTCGCCGCCCGGAGCGCCTCATGAACAGCAGGCTCACGAGCACGACGGCGAAGGCCGTGAGCTCCTGGGTGCCCTTGATGCCGTCGACCTGCTGCAGCGCCCGGGCCACCATCGGCTGCAGCAGCCCGAGGCTCAGGCCGCCCACGAAGGTCAGCGGCAGCGATGACAGCCGCCCGACGAGGGCCGCCGCGAGGGCCTGCACGGTGAAGACGACGAGCTTGGTCGTGTCGAGCCCGCCGAGCAGGGGCGCGACCAGGACGCCCGCCAGCCCACTGACCGCTCCACCGAGCGCCCACGCGACCAGGTTCACACGGTTGACGCCGATCCCCAGCAGCCGGGCGGCGTCCGGCGCTTCGGAGACGGCGCGCGTCGCCGTACCCAGCGCTGTGACCGAGAAGAAGATGCCGAGGCCAGCGGCCAGCAGAGCGGCAACGACGAGGAGCACGACCTGCTGGTTGCTGTAGAGGAGCACCCCGCCCCAGTCGACGAAGTTGCCGTCGCTGACGACCTGCACCGGCTGGTTGGTGGCGACCTGCGTGCCGTAGACGACACCCACGACGCCTTGCAGCACGAGCAGCCAGCCGAGGGTCACGATCGTCCCGGTCAGCGCGCCCTTGGCCGGTCGGACGGTCGTCTCCATGAGCACGCCGAGGACGGCTCCGAGCAGGACGGCTCCGGCCACGGCGAGCAGCTTGGGGAAGCCGTGCGTGTGCAACGTGCTGGCGAAGTACGCGCAGGCCAGGCCGATCGCACCGGCGGCGAAGTTGAAGACCTTCGAGGTCTTGAAGACGATGACGATCCCCATCGCGGACAGCGCGTACATCGCCCCGATCGGCAGTCCGGACAGCGCGAGCGAGAGGTAGAGCTTCACGAGTCGAAGCTCCGCTCGTCACACGCGAACGGCTTGTACGGCGAGAGCCGACCGCCCGCGACCTTCGTGAGCGCCAGGCAGCGGTTGATGTCGTGCTCCTTGACGGCGCCGAAGTGGAGTCCTTGCGGGGTGAAGTCGCCGCCCACCGTGCTGGGAAGTGAGTTCATGACCTTCAGCAGGTTGTCGCGCGTGATGGTGTCCCCCATGCGTCGCAGGGCCTCGACGAAGATCTTCGCGTCCAGCCAGCCGGCCTCGCCGATGTAGCTGATCTGCGCCTTGCTGCCGAACTTCTCCTTCACCGCGCGGACGTAGTCCTGCACGTCCGGTCCGCCGAGGTCGGTGCTCGCGAAATCGCTCGCGACCAGCGTCCCGTCCGTGCTCTTGGACTGCACCACGGTCGGGTCCGTGAACAGCGGGTCGGCCACGTGCACCGGGTGGTAGTTCTGCCGGTCGAAGGCCTGCTGCAGCCTGTTGTACGCCGTCTGGTCGATCAGGGTCGCGACCCCGTCCACGCCGTTGAGCCGCAGCCCGGTCACGACGTCGTCGTAGGAGGCCTGGGTGACGTCGACCTGGCGGATGTCGCCACGGGCGAGCTGCTTGCCGGTCGAGGCGACACCCGCCGTGAAGGCCCGCACCTGCGCGTCGTTGACGGCCGCAGAGGCGTTCGAGATGAAGATGACGCCAGGGTGCGTGACCTTCGCCTCGAGCCCGAGGAAGCGGCCCATCTCGTAGCCGTAGTGGTGCGACTGGAAGGCGTACGACCACGGCGAGTGGTACTCCGCGCCGACTCCGTAGTTGCCGATCAGGGGGATCTTGTTCTGTGCGAGGAACGGGGTGATGTCCGCCTCGGTCAACGGTGCCTGCCACCCCATGAAGCAGAAGACGCCCTCGCTCAGCAGCTGCTGCGCCTGGGCCTTGCCGCGGGTGGCGTCCAGCTGGTCGTCGCGCAGGTCGAGGACGATCTGGTGGCCGTTGACGCCGCCCGCTCGGTTGACCTGGTCGAGATAGGCCTTGGTGCCCTGGGCGCTGGCAGCGAAGTTGATGGCGCCGGTCTGGCTGACGATGGCGCCCACCTTGATGGGCGCACCCTTCTTCACCGTCCCGGCACCGCTGTTGTCAGCCCGCAAGGGCGGCTGCGGCACGCCCTGCACGACAGCCGTCGACGTACGGCCCGGCGTCGCTGCGGAGCCCTGTGTCGCCGCGACCGTCGGCGGCCCGCCCGGCGCTGCTCGCCCGCCGTTTCCGTAGACCGTCCGGGTCGTCGAGGTGCTCGTGAACTGCGTGCCCTGCAGCAGCACGATGCCGAACACCAGCAGCGCCACCAGCTGCAGGGCGAACAGCCCCGCCAGCAGCCGGTCCCGGCTACTCACCATCGTCGGACCTCGGGGTGAAGAGCCGTCCGAGGAACTCGATGAGCAGCCGCTCGCGGAGCCGCATCGGCATCTTCTCGAGCAGCGTGTTGATGGCTGCCATCCGATCCGGCAGGCCGTCGCCGGGCGCGATCCCCGCAAGGGGCAGCAGTGTCCCGAGGACATCGTCACCGAGGCTGTCGGGGTCGAGGTCCTGCACCGCGGCGAGCAGCGCAGGATCCCCGGCCGTCACACCCCTGGAGGCCTCGACGGCCGTCGCGAGGTCGACGAGCAGGTCGTCGACCACCGCGTCGCTCGACGCCGTGAGGGTCAGGTGCAGCGACGCCGGCAGGTCGCGGTAGCCGAGCTGCGCCTGCACGTACCAGCCGCGGGCGTTCATCTCGTCGCAGAGCACGAACACGTCCACGACCTCGCTCGCGATCGCCACCAGCGCCATCTCCGGCCGGCCGAGCACGCGCAGCCCGTCGATCTTGCCCACGCCCTCGACCAGCCGGCGGGTGGCGTCCAGCGTCTGCCGCGCGAGCTCGAGGTACCCGTCGTCACCGACCGCGTGCAGCACCGCCCAGGCAGCAGCAAGCGGCCCACCGCTCTTGGTGCTCTGCACCGTCGCGTTGATCATCGTGTAGCCGGTCCAGTCGGCGCACGCGTAGAACTGCCTGCGACGCAGCGCGGCGTCGTCGTAGAGCACGACCGAGGCACCCTTGGGCGAGTAGGCGTACTTGTGCAGGTCGACGCTGATGCTGGTGACCCCAGGCACCCTGAAGTCGAAGGCGGGGACGTGCACCCCGAGCCGGGAGAAGTACGGCAGCAGCCAGCCGCCGATGCAGCCGTCCACGTGCACAGGGATGCCGCGCTGAAGTCCCAGCGCCGCGATCTCGGCGACAGGGTCGACAACCCCATGGGCGTACGACGCAGCGCTGGCGACCAGGAGCACGGTGCGGTCGGTGACGGCCCCTGCGACCGCTGACGGAACGGCGCGGAAGGTCGTCGGGTCGACGTCGACGAGGACCGCCTCGAGGCCCAGGTAGTGGCACGCCTTCTGGAAGGCGGCGTGCGCGGTGACGGGCAGTACGACCTCGCCGCGCTCGATGCCCGCACGGTCTCGCGCCGCCTTGACGGCCAGGATGATCGACTCGGTGCCGCCGCTGGTGAAGGAGCCGACGGCGCTCGGGCTGCCGAGGTGCCGGCGGGCGATGTCGACGACGTCGTTCTCCATCGCGAGCAGCGAGGGGAACACCGTGGGGTCGAGGCCGTTCACGTCGAGGTAGGACGCGTAGACCTCGTGACCGAGCTCGTCGATGTCAGGACGCGCCGAGTCGTACACGTAGGCGAAGGTCCGCCCGCCTCGGGCGGGCAGGTCCCTGGCGCGCAGCTCGTGGAGCCGCGAGAGCACCTCCTCCCGAGGTAGCCCGGTGGCGGGAAGCGCAGAGCCCGTGGACGCGCGCGTCATGCCGGTTCCAGCACACGTGCGGAGAGCTCCTCGTCGATCGCCTTGTACCGGCGAAGGAAGGGGATGCTCGACAGCGTGAGAAGCCCTGGCAGCACGGAGAACCCGACGACGAGCCCGGTCAGTGCCGAGCCCGGCTGGGCCGGCGCAGGCGTGCCCGCCTCGTAGGAGTGGTAGCTGCTCAGAGCCAGGATCAGCCCGTACAGCGCCGGCCCTACCGCGAAGGCGATCGTCTCGCCGCCCTGCCACACGCCGGTGAAGATGCCGGCCCGGCCGTCGTTGTCGCTGTTCTCGCTGATCAGGTCCGGCAGGATCGCGTAGGGGAACAGCTGCATCCCGGCGTACCCGACTCCGAGAAGGACCATCTGGACGTAGATGACGACCTCGGGCTCGCTGCGCGCGAACAGCAGCGACGCGGCGGTCAGTCCGAAGACACCGGTGGCCAGCAGGTAGCCGAGCAGCTTGCCGCGGGTGCGCGAGAACCGCCGCCACAGCGGAACCATGACGGCACACGGCGCAACCAGGAACACGAACAGCAGCGTCGACTTCTTCGAGTCGCCGAGGACGTAGACGGCGACGTACTGCGCGCCGGTGAGCATCGCGGCGGTCGCGGCCGCCTGCAGGTTGTAGCCGAGGAACAGCGTGACGAACGGCTTGTTGGCGCGGACCACGTCGTACTGCTGGCGCAGCGAGGGTCGCGGGCCGGTCAGGGGTGCGGTGCCGCGGGCCTCTCGGGTGCCCCACCAGGCGGTGAGGAAGGCCGCCGCGAGGATGACCGCGACGACCACCGACATGGTGGCGTAGCTGGCGCGGCTGCCGCCCTTGCCGTCGGTGTCGGCGCCCGCGATGGTCGGTGCCAGCGCACCGCCGACGAGGATGCCGACGGTCAGCAGCACCATCCGCACGCTCGTGATGCGGGTGCGCTCGTGGTAGTCGTCGGTCATCTCCGGCGGCATCGCGGACCACGGCACGCAGAAGACGGCGTACAGCGTCATGGCGACGGTGAACACGGCCGTGACGTACAGCGCGCTCGCGACCTCGGAGCCGAGCTTGGGTGCTGTGAAGAGCAGCACGAACGCGAGCGCCGTGCCGATGCCGCCGACGAGCATGAACGGCCGGCGCTTGCCGTAGCGGTTCGCGCTGCGGTCGGAGATGCCGCCCATCAGCGGGTTGGCGAAGGCATCCCACAGCTTCGGCACGAACAGCGCGGCACTGGCGAGACCGGCACCGATGCCGAGGATGTTGGTCATGTAGAACAGCAGCAGCAGCCCGGGCACGGTCACGAAGACGCCGTTGCCGATGGCACCGGTGCCGTAGGCGACCGTCAGCTTCCTCGAGAGCTTCATCAGAAGGGCTGCCGGTCGCAGCGCCAGTCCGTGACGCGGCTGACCTTGCCGTTCACGACCTTGCCCATCTTGATGCAGCGGTTGATGTCACGGTTGCCCGGGGCGAACTGCAGGTCGCTGGTGAAGCCGAAGCCGCCCTTGCCGTTCAGGCTGTCCATCACCTTCAGCAGGTTGGCGCGGGTGATGGTGCGACCCATCGCCTTGACCGCGGCGACGAACACGGCGGCGTCGACCCAGCCCTGCTCGCCGAAGTAGTTGATCTGCGCCCGGCTGCCGTACGCGGCGCGGACGGTGCTGACGTACTGCTGCACCTCCGGGCCACCACCGTCGATGAACTCGTAGTCGCTGGCGACGAAGACGCCGTCGGTGGCGGACGACTGCTTCACCGAAGGGTCGACGAACAGCGCGTCCGCCGCGTGCTTCGGGTAGTACGACTGCCGCGCCTGGGCCTGCAGCAGCCGGTTGTACGCGGTCTGGTCGAGCAGGCTCGCGAAGCCGTCGACGCCGTTCAGCCGGTACTGGGTCACCAGGTCGTCGTACGACGAGTGCGTGACGTCCTCCGCGACGACGTTGTCGTCCGACAGCGTGACGCCCCTGCTCGCGAAGCCTGCTTTGAAGGCCTTCACGAGATTCGCGTCCGCGGTCGACTCGTTGTTGCTGATGAAGACCAGGCCCGGCTTCTTCACGCCCTGCTCGGCGAGGAACGATCCCATCTCGTAGCCGTAGTGCCCGTAGCTCGCGCTGAAGATGTAGGCGTACGACGAGTGGTACTCGGCGCGCTCGCCGTACCCCCCGATGAGCGGGATCTTGTTCTGTTCCAGGAACGGGACGATGCCGTTCTCGGTGTTCGGTGCGTTCCAGCCGGCGAAGGCGAAGACGCCCTCCGCCAGCATCTGCTGCGCCTGCGCCTTGCCGCGCGGGGCATCGAGCTGGTCGTCGCGCAGGTCCAGCACGATCTTGTGGCCGTTGACGCCACCGGCCCGGTTGACCATGTCGAAGTAGGCCTTGGTCGCCTGCGCGCTGCTGGCGAAGTTGATGGCTCCGGTCTGGCTGACCACGGCGCCGACCTTGATCGGCGCGCCCGCTGCGATGACCTCGTTGTCCGCCTTGGCCGGCGGCACGGTCGCC
>JBHEMB010000517.1:0-3558 GCA_046262855.1 Mycobacteriales bacterium
ATCTCCGACCGCACCCTGCGGCCGGTCCCGGTGCCACCACCGCATGTCGCGTCGGCGACTCCCAACGTGCAGGCGCAACCCGCCGAACGCGCCCACCACCCAGTGCCGGCGCCGCCGCCGGGCCGACCCGCGGCCCCGGTCCGTCAGGCCTGAGCCGGCAACATACGCCGTACCCCATTCAACAAAGAGGAGAAGAGCTCCAAGTGGCAGCTGAAATGTTCTATGACGACAACGCCGACCTGTCGGTGATCCAGGGCCGCCACGTGGCCGTCCTCGGCTACGGCAGCCAGGGCCACGCCCACGCGCTGTCACTGCGTGACTCGGGCGTCGACGTCCGCGTCGGCCTGCCGGCGGGCTCGAAGAGCCGAGAGAAGGCTCAGTCCGCGGGCCTGCGGGTCGTCACTCCGGCGGAGGCTGCGGCCGAGGCCGACGTCATCATGATCCTGGCGCCCGACACGGTGCAGCGGAAGCTGTACGCCGACGACGTCGAGCCGCACCTCACCGATGGCAAGGCGCTGTTCTTCGGCCACGGCCTCAACATCCGCTTCGGCCTCATCACCCCGCCCGCGGGGGTCGACGTCGCCATGGTCGCGCCGAAGGGCCCGGGCCACCTCGTCCGTCGCCAGTTCGTCGACGGCAAGGGCGTCCCCTGCCTGGTCGCGGTCGAGCAGGACGCCACCGGCAACGCCCTCGCCCTCGCCCTGTCCTGGGCGAAGGGCATCGGCGGCACCCGCGCCGGCGTCATCAAGACGACCTTCACCGAGGAGACCGAGACCGACCTGTTCGGTGAGCAGGCCGTCCTCTGCGGCGGCGCGAGCGCGCTGGTCCAGGCCGGCTTCGAGACGCTCATCGAGGCGGGCTACCAGCCCGAGGTCGCCTACTTCGAGTGCCTGCACGAGCTCAAGCTCATCGTCGACCTGATGTACGAGGGCGGCCTCGCCAAGATGCGCTGGTCCATCTCCGACACCGCCGAGTTCGGCGACTACGTCACCGGCCCCCGCATCGTCACGGCAGAGACGAAAGCCGAGATGAAGAAGGTGCTGGCCGAGATCAAGGACGGCACCTTCGTCAACCGCCTCATCACCGACGACGACAACGGCGGGCCGGAGATGACCCAGTTCCGCAAGGAGCAGGGCGAGCACCCGATCGAGGTCGTCGGCGCCAAGCTGCGCCCGATGATGGCCTGGATCGACGCAGAGTGACGTTCGCCTTCGGCGACACGGCCTAACGACTGGTACGACGGAAAGGGGCCCCTTCTCGAAGGGGGCCCCTTTCCCGTCGTACCGCACCCACCCGGTAGGCGACGATGTGCGAGGTACCGCGCTCCGGCACGGTGGAAGCCACATTGTTGGTTGCGGGACCGGGAGCGGACGCCGCGACGATGTGCGAGGTACCGCGCTCTGGCACGGTGGAACTCGCTCTGTCGGGGCGCTACGGGGCGTAGTAGCCGAACAGGTCGAGGCTCACGTTCGACGCGCCCGCCGCGTTCTTCACCCGGACGTTGCCGCCCGGGCTGGCCAACGTCATCGACGGGCCGCTGGCGCTCTTCCCCGCCGCGACCGTCAACGTCGTGATGCCCGGGAAGTTGCCGGTGGCGTAGGTCGACAGGAACGTCGTCGCGCTCGGGAAGGACGCGACCGTGTCGAGCACCAGCGAGGTCGCGCCCACCGGGACGCCGAAGCCCTCGTCGCTGCCGACGACCTTGGTGTCCCGCACCGTCGCTGCCATCTTGAGCGGGCCGAACAGCCGTTGTGGCAGTACCGGTCGGAACAGTCCGGGTGCCGAGGCGTCGTAGTAGCCGAGCAGGTCAGCCACCACGTCGGAGGTGCCGAGGGTGGTGCGGATCTTGAGGCCGTGGTCCGCGCCGAGCTTCACGACGGCGAGGTTCGTCGCCGACTGTCCGGGCTTGGTGTGCACGTTGCCCGTGGCGGGAGCGGACAGGTCGCTGCTGTAGATCTGCACGGTGCTCGTGTTGCTCGGGTTGATGCCGGTCACGTCCAGGACCACCGCGACGGCGCTCGAGGGCACGTCAGGCAGCACCGCGAAGCGGGCCGCCGTTCCGATGCGGGCCTTCGCCGTGCCGACGCCGGTGCGCGTGTCGAGCACCCTGTGCGGGACGACCGACGCGTACGGCGTACCGCCGTTCGGCACGAAGTAGCCGACGACGGATGCGTAGTTGTGCGCCGAGCCGCCGACCTGGCGGAAGCGCACCCCGCCGAGAGCCAGCGGCACCGTGGCCAGGGCGTCCTTCACGTAGCCGGCGGCCGTCACGAGGTTGGGCACCCGGGTCGGTGGCGGCTTCGGAGCGGTGCGCGGCCGTGCGTAGGCGAACAGCTGCGCGTTCGCCCTGGGCGTCGCCGCGGCTGTGAGGTTCAGCAGCACCGCGGTGGCGTTCGCGGGTACGCCGTTCGAGCCCGCGATGACGACGTCCTTGAGCGCGCCGTTGTTGACGATCCCCCAGTCGAGCACTTGCACGGGCGCGGGCAGCGGCACGTACGACGAGCCGGGCAGCGCCGGCGTCACCCAGCCCATGTCGCGGAACATGCCGAGCATGACCTCGCCGGGATCGCGGATGACGTCGTCCTCCTCAGCGAACGGCGTCATGAGGCTGTCGAGGTCGCCCTGCGGGTAGCTGAGGTCGGAGAGGTGGCTGTAGGAGGAGCCCTCCAGCCAGTCGGGTGGGGCGTACAGGCGCGGCTCACGGCCACGGTCCGCCCCGCTGCCCTCCGGGCCGTCCCAGTAGACGACGTTGCTCGTGACCGCGTTGTAGAGGGCGTTGCTGGCGTTCGGGTAGTCGAGGATGTGGGTGCCGCCGGTCGTCTGTGTGAAGAGGTCGAAGACGAACGGCTTGTCGTCACCGCCGAGGGGGTCGTAGCCGTAGGCGGCGTGCCCTGCGCTGATCTTGTCGACCGAACCGACGAACCCGAGCCCGTGGCCCAGCTCGTGCAGCACGACGCTCTGGAAGTCGTAGCAGCCGCTCGGGCAGGCGGCGGCGATGCCGTTCGGGTCCTCGCCGAAGTAGTACAGGCTGCTGTTGTTGGAGAACTCGGCCACGATGTCGGGGTTGCTCGGTGAGCCGTCGTGGCCGGTGAGCGAGTTGGCCAGCGCGTCCGGGAAGTAGACCCCGCCGAAGGGCTGGAAGCCCATCGGACCCGCGCCGCCCAGCTGGCCGGACGGCAACGGCGTGAAGCAGGCGTCCACGGTGATGGTCACCGGCGAGACGACGATGTGCGACCAGGTGGCGACGGCCCGCTCGAACGAGGCCTGCTGAGGCGCGGAGACCGCGTCGCAGTCGCCGTTTGAGCTGGCCGGCGTCTCGTAGGTGACCGACCAGTTCGAGAGGACGGAGCCGGACACCACGCGGGGCTGAGCCGAGCTGCGCAGCTGCTGCTGGCGCGCCGCGAAGGCCTCGGTGACCCCTCGTCCGGTGGCCGCGGCTCGGCCGCTGCGGTCGACGGTGTCGATGGTCACCGGGCGCCCGTCGGAGGGGCGTCCTCGCGTGATCGCGAGGTGCTGCCGTGCCTCGGCCAGGCTGGGCCGCGCAGCGCTGCCGGCGGC
>JBHEMB010000518.1:0-22011 GCA_046262855.1 Mycobacteriales bacterium
TTGGGGAGATGGCGACGACGGGCAGGACGACACCGACGATCGGGGCAAGCCGTGACCCCGGTCGGCACGCCCGCCGTGAAAATGGCACAAAAATGGCACCATGACGGCCTCACGGTAGCGGCCCGGAGACGCATCGCCGCACCCATGAGGGCCGGGCCTGTCAAGCACAGGTTTCTCTGGCCCGGTGACCTCAGGGTGCGGCTCGGGCTGTTGAGGTGACTGTTCCTTCTGCGGTCTCCCGCGATGCTGCTGATGGCCGGCGTGCAGGAGAGGGTCAAGGTGGAGCGCCCGCAGCCCCGGCGAGCTTGCTCGTGGGGCGAGGACGTACGACCTTGACGCCGACAAGCGACGGCTGATCGTCGGGCAGCGGGAAGCCGCTCTCATCGTGCGGTGGACGGTCGTTGTGCGTGGGGTGGTCCTCGGGCGGCGTGGTGTGCGGAGAGGTCTCGCAAACACCCATTCGGCCGGTCGCCGTGGCGGCGGCCATGACCGTTGATCCGGGGACCGGGCTGCTCAGTCAGGTCATCGAGCTCGGCCTGGTGGCCTGCTCATGCGGTTATGCGAGCTCGCCCGGGGTTGGTGACCGTCCCGGTCTCGGGGTGCTTGCGGCGGCTGCCGGAGGCACCGTTCGTGGTGGTGTTCGTCCTGGAGTTGGGCTGTGGACGTGCCGTTGTGGTCGAGGTCTTGCTCACCGGCGATTGGCGTCGCGGGGTCCCCGGCCGGCGACGGTAGTCGGCTTCGAATGCGGTGAGCAGGTGGAAGGCTCGGGCGAGCAGTTTGCGGGCGACCGCGATGGTGGCGATCTTCTTGCCCCGTCGGCGGCTCATCGCGAGGTAGGCCGGGGCGAAGTCCGGGTGCCGCTTGGCGGTCTGCGCGGCCTCGATCAGGATCCAGCGCAACCAGGCCGAGCCTTGCTTGCTGATGTGGCCGTGCCGGACCTTCAGGTCCGACCCACGGACCGTCGGGGTCAAGCCGGACCAGGCCGCGAGCTTGCGGGCGTTACTGAACCGGCGGATGTCGCCGATCTCAGCCAGCATCAGCAGGGCCGTGAACTCGCCGACTCCGGGTAACGTGGTGAGGACCTTGACCCGCGGCTCGGCCTTGGCGCGCTGGTGGACCTCGGTGTCGAGCCGATCGATCGTCGGGGCGAACGCCTCGATCAGCGCCAGGCAGTCGTCCACCACCGCCCGCGACACCGCGGGTAGCTCCAGGGTCGCGAGCCAGTCCTGTCCCGGGCCGCTCCACACCCCAGCGGGCCGGTCCTGGCCGTGGTCGGCGAGCACCGCGTGGATCCGGTTGCGCAGCAAAGTCCGCAGCCGCACCAGCTGCACCCGGTGTCGCAGCAGGGCTCGCAGCTGCCGGACTGCCGGCGGCGCGATCCACGCCTCGGGCAGCAGATCGGCACGCAACAGCTGCGCCAGGATCGCCGCGTCGACCTTGTCGTTCTTCAACCGGGCCGCGGCGATCGCTTTGCACCGGCTGGGATGCACCAGGTGCGGCTCGTAGCCGTAGTCGGTGAGCAGTTCGACCAGCCAACCCCAGCCGAACGCCGCCTCGAACGCCACCGGTGTGTGCAAGGGGTAGTCCCCGATCAGCGACAAGATCGACTCGACCCCGTTGACCACGTTCCGGTTCGTCACCACCTGACCCGTGTCATCGACCACCGCGACCTGCGACCGCTTGCGGTGAACATCAATCCCGACGTAAACAGACATGCCGGAGCCCTCCTTCCCAGAGCTCGTACTGACACCCCGGAACGTAAGAACAACCGGGCTGAGCGGGAAAGGGGGCCCGGCCCTCATAGGGTCAGGTCACAACGGGCGCACCCGGCAGGACTCGAACCTGCGACCGACCGCTTAGAAGGCGGTTGCTCTATCCGGCTGAGCTACGGGTGCCGGAGCGACTGAAAGCGTACCGAGGCGTGCGGCTCAGCCCAGCTCTCGCGGCCGCCGTCACGAGCTCCTGAGCCGCAGCACGTCCTCGAGGGTGTCCGCCTCGGCTGCGGTCTTGTCGTCGCGGTACCGCAGCACCCGGGTGAAGCGCAGCGCCACGCCACCCGGGTAGCGGGTGGACGTCTGCACCCCGTCGAAGGCGACCTCGACGACCTGCTCCGGGCGCACCGTCACCACCCAGCCGTCGTCACTGACCTCGAGCTCCCGGAAGCGGGCGGTCTGCCAGCGCAGCAGCTCGTCGGTCAGCCCCTTGAACGTCTTGCCCAGCATGACGAAGCCGTCGCCGTGCCGGGCCCCGAGGTGCAGGTTGGACAGCCAGTCGCGCCGCCGGCCGTGGCCGTGCTCGACCGCCAGCACGACGAGGTCGAGGGTGTGCCGCGGCTTCACCTCCAGCCACGCGCCGCCGCGCCGCCCGGACTCGTAGGGCGCGTCCACGGCCTTCACGACCACGCCCTCGTGGCCCTTCACGAGCGCGTCCGACGCGAAGACCTGAGCCTCCTCGGCCGAGGCCGTGATCAGACGCGGCGCGCGCTGCTCGACAGGCACCACCGACGCCAGCGCCTCCGCCCGGACCGACAGAGGCTCGTCCAACAGGTCCCGACCCTCGAGGTGCAGCACGTCGAACCACCACGGCGTGAGCCCGGCACCCGCCACCGACATCGCCCGGGACGCGGTGATCTGGAAGGGCCGCGGCCGCCCGTCGGCGTCGATGACCAGCGCCTCGCCGTCCAGCACCACCGAGGAGACCGGGAGCGCCAGTACCGCCGCCACCACCTCAGGCATCCGGCCGGTGAGGTCGTCGAGCGTCCGCGACAGCACCCGCACCTCGGAGCCGGAGCGATGCGCCTGCACGCGCACGCCGTCGAGCTTCCAGTCGACGGCCACCGGCATGGTCATCCGGGACAGGGCTTCGGCCAGGTCGGTCGCGGTGCCGGCGAGCATCGGCGCGAGGCCCCGCCCGACCACCAGTCCGAAGTCCTCCAGCGACTGGCCGGTGAGGGCGGCCTGCGCGACCTCGGTCAGCGATCCGCACAGGGTGAAGGCCCGCCGTACCAACGGAAGCGGCAGCTCGGCCGCTCGTGCGACGGCATCCGTCAATAGGCCTGCTGAGGCTCCCTGTCGCAACTCGCCGCTGACCAGTCCGGCCAGCAGCCGCTGCTCGTCGGCGGTGGCCCGGGACCAGAGCTCAGCCAGCAGCGCAGCTCGGGCAGCAGTGGAGCCCGTGCCGGCCTGGGCGCTGACCTCCTGGAAGGCGGCATCCACCTCGAGCACCGTCAACGACGGCTGCTCGGCCGGGCGGGGAAGCGACTGCAAGGACTTCCAGCCCACGCCGGTACGCCGCTGGCGGAGCTCTCCGGACAGGTACGAGGCGACCACGGCGATCTCCTCCGGCGCGGCCTCCCACAGGCGGGCTGCCAGCAGGGCCAGCTTCTCCAGCCGCTTCGAGGTCGCGGCCACGGCGAGCGAAGTCGCGGCGACATCGGCGAGCAGCACGGCGCCCAGCCTGGCAGCCGGGTGTGACGTAGCGCACTCTTGACCCTCCCGGCGTACCCAGGTTAGGTTGCCCGTACTTCAGGCTCCCTTAGTGAGGTCGCGAGTGCTCGTCTGCCACTGCCACCGCGTCAGCGACGCACAGGTGGACACCGTGCTCGACGCCGGCGCGTCCACGCTGCGCAGCGTGGCGAAGGCGACGCACGCGGGCACCGGCTGCGGCAACTGCATCCCCGCCCTCCGCGAGCTCTGTGACGCCGCCAAGCTCCGCAAGGCCTGCCCCACGCACGGCGAGATCGCGGTCTAGAGTTCCGCCCATGCGTGGCGACGAGCGGGTCCTGGACGTCCTCAACGAGGTCCTCACGAACGAGCTCACCGCGGTGAACCAGTACTACCTGCACTCGGCGATGCAGAAGAACTGGGGCTTCACCAAGCTCGGGGAGCACACCTACGACGAGTCCATCGACGAGATGAAGCACGCCGACCGGCTCATCTCCCGGATCCTCTTCCTCGAGGGCCACCCCAACCTGCAGCGCCTCAACCCGCTCGCCATCGGCGAGACCGTCCGCGAGCAGCTCACCGCCGACCTCGGCGTCGAGGTGCGTGCCATGCAGACGCTGCGCCGCGGGATCGCGCTCTGCCTCGAGGTGCCCGACCAGGTCACGCGGCTGCTCCTGGAGGACATCTTGAAGAGCGAGGAGGAGCACGTCGACTACCTGGAGACGCAGCTCAGCCTGTTGGAGACGCTCGGCGACTCGGAGTACCTGAGCCTGCAGGTCTCACCCGGCTGACGGCGCGGTTTCCACACCCTCGGGCTGCACCCACAGGACTGCCGCAGCGCCGCCGCGGCGTGCCGCTGCGAACCAGGGTTGACCGCGGACCCGGCCGAACGGCGCCGGGCAAGGACCGCGGAGGGACCGTGAACGAACCGAGCATCAGCTTCACCGGGAACGTGGCGAAGGATCCGACGCTGCGCGTCACGCCGAACGGCGCGCACGTCCTCGACCTGCGGGTCGCGACCACCCCGCGGATCCGCAAGGGCGAGGACTGGGAGGACGGCGGCACGCTCTGGTATGACGTCGTCTGCTGGAACCGGCTCGCCGACAACGTCGAGAAGTCGGTCAAGAAGGGCGACGCGATCACCGTGGCCGGCAAGCTCTACAACAGGATCTGGGACAAGCTCGACGAGCAGACGGGTGAGGTCACGAAGGTCGACAAGCTGACCGTCGACGCCACGCACATCGGGCTCGACCTGGCGCGCTGGCCCGCCACCGTCGTCCGGCCGGAGCCGATCCGGCCCGAGGACGCACTGCCCGAGCACCGGCCGCCCGCGGTCACGCCTGAGCCGCTGGCGGAAGCCGCCTAGCCACCCGCCGTACTCCCCATGAATGGATACCGCGCTGCTGATCCCGGCGCGGAAGGGGCAGCGCGGTATCCATTCATGCGCGGGGGAGGGGGCCGGGGGAGCGCGTCACTAGGCTGGCGCGCATGGCTGAGTTCGTGTACGTGATGCAGAAGGTGCGCAAGGCGGTCGGGGACAAGGTGATCCTCGACGACGTCACGCTGTCCTTCTACCCCGGCGCCAAGATCGGCGTGGTCGGCCCCAACGGCGCCGGCAAGTCCACCGTCCTGAAGATGATGGCCGGGCTCGACCACCCGTCCAACGGCGAGGCCCGCCTCAGCCCGGGCTTCAGCGTGGGCATCCTCATGCAGGAGCCGGTGCTCGACGAGTCGAAGACGGTCAAGGAGAACGTCGAGTACGGCGTCCGTGAGCTGATGGACGTGCTCGCGAAGTACAACGCCCTCAACGAGAAGATGGGCGAGCCCGACGCCGACTTCGACGCGATCCTGGCCGAGCAGGGCCCGCTGATGGATGTCATCGAGGCCAAGAACGGCTGGGAGATCGACGCCACCATCGAGCAGGCGATGGACGCGCTGCGCTGCCCGCCGCCGGACGAGCCGGTCGGCCACCTCTCCGGTGGCGAGAAGCGCCGGGTCGCGCTGTGCAAGCTGCTGCTCGAGGCCCCCGACCTGCTGCTGCTCGACGAGCCGACCAACCACCTCGATGCCGAGTCCGTGGAGTGGCTGGAGAACCACCTGGCCCGGTACCAGGGCGCGGTGCTGGCCGTGACCCACGACCGGTACTTCCTGGACAACGTCGCCGAGTGGATCCTCGAGCTGGACCGCGGCCGCGCCTATCCGTACGAGGGCAACTACTCGACGTACCTCGAGAAGAAGCAGCAGCGCCTCGAGGTCCAGGGCAAGAAGGACGCCAAGCTCTCCAAGCGCCTCAAGGAGGAGCTCGAGTGGGTGCGGCAGAACGCCAAGGGCCGCCAGACGAAGAGCAAGAGCCGGCTGGCCCGTTACGAGGAGATGGCGGCGGAGGCCGAGAAGACCCGCAAGCTCGACTTCGAGGAGATCCAGATCCCGGCGGGCCCGCGGCTCGGTTCGGTGGTCATCGAGGCGAAGAACCTGACCAAGGGGTTCGGCGACCGCGTCCTCATCGACAACCTGAGCTTCGACCTGCCGCGCGGCGGCATCGTCGGCATCATCGGACCGAACGGCGTCGGGAAGACCACGCTGTTCAAGACCATCGTCGGGTTCGAGAAGGCCGACAGCGGCGAGGTCCGGGTGGGCGAGACGGTCAAGCTGTCCTACGTCGATCAGAACCGCGCCAACCTCGACCCTGAGAAGAACGTGTGGGAGACCGTCTCCGACGGCCTCGACTACATCAACGTCGGCCAGACCGAGATGCCGTCGCGCGCCTATATCGGCGCCTTCGGCTTCAAGGGGCCGGACCAGCAGAAGAAGGCGGGTGTGCTGTCGGGCGGGGAGCGCAACCGGCTCAACCTGGCGCTCACGCTGAAGGAGGGCGGCAACGTCATCCTGCTCGACGAGCCGACCAACGACCTCGATGTCGAGACGCTGGGATCCCTCGAGAACGCGCTGCTGGAGTTCCCCGGTTGCGCGGTCGTGATCTCCCACGACCGGTGGTTCCTGGACCGGGTCGCCACGCACATCCTGGCGTGGGAGGGCGACGACGAGAACCCGGCCAAATGGTGGTGGTTCGAGGGCAACTTCGAGTCCTACGAGAAGAACAAGCTCGAGCGGCTCGGCCAGGAGGCGGCCCGTCCGCACCGGGTGACCTATCGCAAGCTCACGCGCGACGACTAGCCCAACGCATCATCCGGCTAGCTCCAACGGGCCATGGTGATCACCGGCTCGCCGTCCGACCCTCGGTACGAGGCCGCCTCTCAGCAGCGGTCCGTCCACGGAAGGACAACCCAGTGCTGGTCCTGACCCGCCGCAAGAACCAGAGCATCGTCATCGGGGACAACATCATCGTGACCGTGCTCGAGGTGAAGGGAGACCAGATCCGGCTGGGCATCACTGCGCCTCGAGACGTCCAGGTCTACCGGGAGGAGCTGCTCAGCGACCGGCCGAGCAAGGACCACCCCGAGACCTGAGGGGAGCGTGCTGGCGGGACCTGCAGCAGACGCCCGTAGTCTGGCCCGGTGACCGAGGACACCACCGTCGTTGCCGCCCAGAAGCCGACCTCGCACAAGAAGCACCGGTCGTTCCTCGCCGAGCTGCCGTTCCTCGTGGCCATCGCGTTCGTCCTCGCGCTGCTCATCAAGCACTTCCTGGTGCAGGCCTTCTACATCCCGTCCGGGTCGATGCAGAACACCCTGCAGATCGGCGACCGCGTCCTGGTCAACAAGATCCCGTACCACTGGCGGGGGCCGGAGCGCGGCGAGATTGTGGTCTTCAACGGCCTGAACAACTTCGATGAGGGCGTCACGTTCAGGCAGCCCACCAACCCCGTCAGCAAGGCGCTGCGGAAGCTGACCAGCACCATCGGGCTCGGCGCGCCCGACGAGAAGGACTACATCAAGCGGGTCATCGGGATCCCCGGCGACCGCGTCATGTGCTGCGACACCAACGGTCACGTCGTCGTCACCACGAAGGACGGCAAGGCGCACTCCCTCGACGAGCCCTACCTCTACGTCCCGACCCCGGACGGGTCGAAGTACTTCTGCGAAGCCGGTTCCGACGCGAAGGCGTGCCCGCCCGGCGCGGCCGGGATCCTGGTGCCGAAGGGCCGGCTGTGGGTGATGGGTGACCACCGCAACGACTCAGCCGACTCGCGCTACCACGTCTCCGACGCCCACCACGGCACCGTTCCCGAGGACAAGGTCGTCGGCAAGGCTTTCGTGGTCGTCTACCCGCTCAGCCATGCCGGCTTCCTGCACCTGCCGAAGACCTTCGACAGCGTCGTCGCCCCCGGGATCCCGGTGGCCGGCGGGGTGCTGGGCGCGCTGCCGCTGGTCGCCCTCAGACGACGCCGGTTGCACCGCCGCTAGGAGCGTTCACCAGCGTCCAAGCGGCCCGCTCGAGGTGGTCCCAGATCGCAGCGCGCGCCTCGGCCGGCAGGTCGATGCCGGCCACCGCGTCGCGCATGTGTCCCAGCCAGGCGTCCCGCTCGCGCTCGCCGATGACCCACTCCGCGTGCCGCATCCGCAGCCGCGGGTGGCCGCGCTGCTCGGAGTACGTCGCGGGCCCGCCCCAGTACTGGATGAGGAACCCCGCAAGCCGCGCACGGGCGCCGGACAGGTCCTCTTCCGGGTACAGCGGCCGCAGGATCGGGTCCATCGCGACGCCCTCGTAGAAGCGGTCGACGATCGCGCGGAAGACGGCCTCGCCACCTACTTCGTCGTACAGGCTGCCCACGCGCCCAGGCTAAGCGACCCGCCCACCCCTCCCCGCATGAAAGGAACTGCGCTGCCCCTTTTGGCCGAAAAGGACAGCGCAGTTTCCTTTCATGGGGGAGGGGGGGTGAGGGTGCGGACGAGGCGCTGGGGGACGCCGATCGAGATGTCGTGCTCCTCGAACGCCGCGATCAGCCGCTCCCGGAGGGCCCGCACAACCGCGCCTTCCTGGGTGGCGACGGTCTTCATCGTGATCCGCAGCACCAGCCCGTCCGCGCCGATCGCCTCCAGGCCCCAGACCTCGGGGTCCTCGAGCACCAGCGCGCTGAGCTGCTCGTCGGCCTTGACCGCCTGAGCGGCCTCCAGCGCCAGCGCCCGAGCGGTGGGGATGTCGCTGCCCAGCGCGAGCGGTACGTCGAGCAGCGCGCGTCTCCACCCCTGGCTCTTGTTGCCGACCCGGTTGATCTCGCCGTTGCGGACGTACCAGACGGTGCCCTCGGCGTCGCGCAGCCGGGTCGTCCGCAGCGTGACGGCTTCCACGGCGCCGGTCGCGGGGCCGGCGTCGATGACGTCGCCGACGCCGTACTGGTCCTCCAGCAGCATGAACATCCCGGACAGGAAGTCCTTGACGAGGTTCTGGGCACCAAAGCCGACGGCCACGCCGACGATCCCGGCGCTCGCGACGATGGGCGTGAGATCGAGACCGATCTCGCCGAGCACCATTGCGAACCCGATGACACCCACGGTGGCCGACGCGATGCTGCGCAGCACCGACCCCAGCGTCTCGGTGCGCTGCCGGCGGCGCTCGCTCAGCAGCACGGTGGAGTCCAGCGACCGGGCCTTGTCGCGCAGCCCGTGCAGTGCCCCTGGGAGCCGTCCGTCGACCGCGCTGCGCACCAGCCGGTTGATCGCCCGGTGCATCAGCGCGCGCGCCAGCAGGGCCAGCAGGAGGATCACGAGGACCCGGATCGCGCCGGACGCGAGGCCGGATCCGTGGTCGTCGAACCACTGCGAGATCGCGTTCGGCTTCAGCTTCACGCTGACCGACCCTAGGAGACATTGACGCCGCCGTCGTGCAGGATGCGTTCAAGGAGGACGCCCGTGGCCGTCGCGCACAAGCCGACCGCGGTGTCAGCCGTGCCGTCGCAACGCACTCCGCTCACGGGCCAGGCGCTCGTGCTCAACGCCAGCTACGAGCCGCTGTGCGTCGTGTCGGGGCGGCGCGCCGTGGTGCTGCTGCTCACCGAGAAGGCCGTGCCCGTTGCCGACGGGGACGGGGTGCTGCACAGCGAGCGGACCGAGGTCCACGTGCCTGCCGTGGTGCGGCTGACCCGGTTCGTGAAGGTTCCGTACCGGGCGACGGTGCCGCTGACCCGCCGGGCGGTGTTCGCCCGGGACGGCCACCGGTGCGTGTACTGCGGCGCTGCGGCGACCTCACTCGACCACGTCATCCCCAAGAGCCGCGGCGGGCCGCACACCTGGGACAACGTGGTGAGCGCCTGCGCGCGCTGCAACCACACTAAGGCCGACCGCGGCATCGACGACCTCGGCTGGCGGCTGCGCCGCGTTCCCGTGGCCCCGACCGGCGCCGCCTGGCGGATCGTCGGGGCCAAGCGGATGGACCCGCGCTGGCGGCCCTTCCTCGACAGCGGTGCGGACGAGGAGCTGGACGAGGCCCTCTGGGGAACCCCCGCATGAGCCCGCACCAGCGGCATGATCCACGCGGCCTTTGCTCACTTTTCGGGCCCGTCAAAGCGCCTCAAGGCCGCGTGGATCATGGGAGGGACGCGGGGCTGTGAGCGAGCAGGAGGGGACGTTGCTGACCCGCCTGCGACCGGCCCGCGCCGAGGACGCCGCCCTGCTCGCTGCCTGGCGCGCGGACCCGTGCTCGCCCTTCGAGGACTGGACGGGCCCGCCCCCGCCCGGCGTCCTGGAGACCGTGCGGCTGGCGCCGCCGCGGGACGGCGGCGACCTGGTCGTGACCGATGGGGCGGACCAGCCCATCGGGACCGTCAGCTGGCACCCGGTGCTCTACGGCCCCAACCTGGGCTCGCAGGCGCTCGACATCGGGATCTCGCTGCGTCCGTTCGCGCACGGCCGCGGGCACGGCGCCCGGGCGCAGCGGATGCTCGCGCGCTACCTGTTCACGACGACGGCGGTGTACCGGGTGCAGGCCTCGACCGACATCGCGAACGTGCCGGAGCAGAGGGCCCTGGAGCGGGCCGGCTTCCACCGCGAAGGGGTGCTGCGCGGCGCCCAGTGGCGGCAGGGCGCGTGGCACGACCTGGTTTCCTATGCCCGGCTGCGTGAGGACTGCTGAAAGTCGGGCAGTCTGTCCCGCGTGACCCTCGCCGAGCTCGCCCAGCGACACGGTGTCGCGACCACCTACGTCGACTGGGCGGGCCACCGCCGAGACGTCCCCGACGAGGCCGTCGTCGCCGTGCTGGCGGCCCTCGACGTCGACGCCGCCACCGACGCGGCGATCGCCGCCGCGCTCCGGCACGAGCAGGACCGGGTCCCTCCGGTCCTGGTGGTGCGGCAGGGCGAGCCGGTGCCGCTGGCGGCTCCGGATGTGCTGTGCGAGGACGGCGTACGGCGGGAGCTCGGGCCTGACCTTCCCCTCGGGTACCACCAGGCCGGCCCCACGACCGTCATCGTCGTGCCCGAGCGCGCACCGGTGCCCGAGGGCCGGCACTGGGGCTGGCAGCTGCAGCTCTACGCCACGCGGTCGACGGCATCCTGGGGGATCGGCGACTACGCCGACCTCCGGACCCTCTGCGAGCACACCGCGGCCGCCGGCGGGGCGGCGGTGCTGGTCAACCCGGTGCACGCGGAGACCCCCGTCCTGCCGCTCGCGGTGTCGCCGTACTCCCCGTCGTCGCGGCTGTTCCGCTCCCCGCTGTACCTGCGGGTCGAGGACACCGCGGAGTACCGGGCCGCCCCGCCCGAGCTGCAGGCGGAGGTGGCCGCGCTGCGCCCGCTGGTCGACCCGGCGCGCATCGACCGCGACGCGGTGTGGGCGGCGAAGCAGAGCGCGCTGGAGCTGCTGTGGCCGCGGCACCGGGTCGGGGCGCTCGCCGCGTTCCGGACCCCCGAGCTCGATCGGTTCGGCGAGTTCTGCGCGCTGGCGGAGGTGCACGGCCCCGACTGGCGGGAGTGGCCCCCGGAGCTCGCGCCCGCCCCCGAGCGGGTGGCGTTCTGGTGCTGGCTGCAGCTGCTCGTCGACGAGCAACTGGAAGGCGTCGGCGACGGCTTGGGGATCGGCGTGCTGCACGACCTGGCGGTCGGCGTGGACGGCGCGGGGGCCGACGCCTGGTTGCTGGGTGACGCCCTCGCCAGCGGCGTCACGGTCGGCGCGCCGCCCGACTCGCTGGCCCCGCGCGGGCAGGACTGGGGGCTGCCGCCGTGGCGTCCGGACAAGCTGCGCGAGACGGCGTACCAGCCGTTCCGGCGGATGGTGCAGGCGGTGCTGCGGCACGCCGGCGGCATCCGGATCGACCACGTCATGGGCATGTCGCGGCTGTGGTGGGTGCCGGAGGGGCTCGGGCCGGGGCTCGGCACCTACGTGAGCTATGACCGCGAGGCGATGCTGGGCATCCTCGCGCTGGAGGCTGTGCGTGCGGGCGCGGTCGTGGTCGGCGAGGACCTGGGCACGGTGGAGCCCGCCGTCCGGGAGTCGCTGGACCGGTTCGGTGTGCTCGGGTCCGCGGTGCTGTGGTTCGAGTCGCGGGACGGCTGGTTCCTCCCGCCGTCGCACTGGCGCCGGGATGCGTTGGCGTCGGTGACCACGCACGACCTGCCGACCGCCGCCGGCTGGCTGACGGGCGCGGGCGTCGAGTTGCGGGCGACGCTCGGCCAGCTGACCCGGCCGGTGGAGGAGGAGCGTGCCGAGGCCACTCAGGAGCGGGAGATGCTGCTGTCGATGCTGCGGCACGAGGGCCTGCTCGACGACGACCTGGTGCTCTCGCTGCACCGGGCGCTCGTCGCCTCGCCCTGCCGGATCGTGCTGGCGTCCCTCGCGGACGCGGTCGGCGACCTGCGGCAGCCCAACCTGCCGGGGACGATCGACGAGTACCCGAACTGGCGGCTCCCCATCGCCGATGCCGACGGCCGCCCGCTCTCCCTGGAAGAGGTGCTGTCCTGCGACGGAGTGCGCCGGCTCACGGACCTGTTGCGGGAGGTTCGGTGACGCTGTTCGGTACGGTTGCCCTGTCCATCACCGACGAAGACGAGGGAGACCGTGATCCGCCGAGCCGGAACTCTGGTTGCCACCATGGGCACCGTTCTGCTGAGCGCCGGACCGGCCCTCGCGGACCGCAATCCCGTTGGTCCCGCCGACGGCGACGAGCCGGGCAAGGGCCTCGGCCCCGCCGCCACGATCCTGCTGTTCGTCGTGCTGCCGGTGCTGGTTGCCTCGATCATCGCGCTGGTGGTCTGGATGCCCGGTGCGCTCCGCAACCACCGCTACCGTCCGGCGAAGGGGTGGAACGCGCCGCCGGTGTGGTTCGCGGGCCCTGTCGAGCCGGTGGCTGCCGTGCAGAGCGCCGAGCTGGGCGACGTCGTGAGGGGTGGGGCAAGTGGCAGCTGGTAGCCGCGACGGGCTGTCCGTCAGTCAGCAGGAGCGCATCGAGCACGCGGTGTCGCTGTGCCGCGCCGAGAACGGCCTCGACGTCTCGGTCCTCGTCGGCGACCTCAACCTCGACGGCACCGGCGACTTCCGGACGGCCGCCGAGAAGCTGCACGCGGCGCTGGGGGACAGGGCGCACTCCGCCGTACTCCTGGTCGTTGCCCCGGGCCAGCGCAAGGTCGAGATCGTCACCGGCCCCGCGGCGCGCCGTCGCGTCCCCGACCGGGTCGCCGCGCTGGCGGTGCTGTCGATGACGTCATCGTTCGCCGGGGGCGACCTCGCGGGCGGCGTGATCGACGGCCTGCGGCAGCTCGCCGACGCGGCGGGCCGTCGCGCGGCGATCCCCGCTCCGCCCGAGGCCGGCAGCAGCGCGGAGATCGTCGCCCACCACTGACCCCCGCCGCCCGCGTTGCGTCATCAGAAGTGGCCCGCGGTCAGGCGCGGGCGTGATGACGTCAGGAGTTGGCGGCGGCGTCGCGGGCGCGGGCGCGCAGTGCCCTGTTGACGCCGTCGCGTCCCTCGAGCAGCAGCCGGGCAAGAGCGGGGGGTACGTCGGAGCCGGCCAGGTAGGCGTCGGTCCGCTCCACGACGGCCGGCGACACGAGCAGCGTCGGGTAGAGGCCTACGACGAGGTTCTGCGCCATCTCGACCGTCCGGGTCGCCCAGATCCGCCCGACCGCCTCGAAGTAGGGCTCGACGTACGGCTCCAGCAGCTGGCTCTGCTCGGCGTTGACGAACCCGCTGATGACGGCCGCCTGCACCGCGTTCGGGAGGTCGTCGGCCTGGACGACCGATGCCCAGGCCTGGGCCTTCGCCTCGGGCGTCGGGCGGGCGGCCCGGCAGGCCGCCGCGTGCCGCTGTCCGGCCGCGGTGGGATCGCGGTCGAGCTCGGCCTCGACGGCGTCGTCGTCCGCGCGCCCGAGGGCGACGAGCCGGTGCAGCAGCGTCCAGCGCAGCTCGGTGTCGACGACCAGCCCCGGGATCTCGGCGGAGCCGTCGAGGAGCCCCTGGACCAGCGCGACCTGCTCGTCGGTGGAGGCCAGCGCGCCGAGGGCGCGCGTCCAGGCCAGCTGGAGGTCGCTGCCCGGCTCGGCCGCCAGCGCAGCGTCATGCGCAGCGGCCGCCAAGGAGGCCCGGCCGGTCGGGGCCCAGGCAGGGTCCGCGAACAGCGTCAGCGCCGACTGCGCCTGGCGCAGCAGCGACTGCACGACCCCGATGTCGGACTCGCCGTGGATGCCGCGCTGCACGAGGGCGACGTAGTCGCGCGCCGGCATCTCGGCGTCCCGCGTCATGTCCCAGGCGGCCGCCCAGCACAGCGCGCGCGGGAGTGAGTCGGCGAAGTCGCCGACGTGCGCGACGAGTGTCCGCAGCGACTGCTCGTCCAGCCGGATCTTGGCGTAGGCGAGGTCGTCGTCGTTGACGAGCACCAGGGCGGGGCGGGGCCGGCCGAGCAGGCCGGGCACCTCGGTCTTGGCGCCGACGACGTCGAGCTCCTCGCGGTGCACCCGCACCAGCGACCCCTCGATCAGGTCGTAGCAACCGATCGCGACCCGGTGCGACCGCAGCGTCGGGTGGTCCGCGGCCGCCTCCTGCGCCACCGAGAACGACGTGATGATCCCGTCTGGGTCGGTCTCGAAGACGGCTCGCAAGGTGTTGACCCCGGCTGTCTCGAGCCATTCGGCGGTCCAGCTCGACAGGTCCCGGCCGGACGCCGCCTCGAGCTCGGTCATCAGGTCCTGCAGGGTTGTGTTGCCCCACTCGTGCTTGCGGAAGTACGTCCGCAGCCCGGCCATGAAGGCGTCCTGGCCCACCCACGCGACGAGCTGCTTGAGGACCGACGCTCCCTTGGCGTAGGTGATCCCGTCGAAGTTGACCTTCACGTCCTCCATGTCGCGGATGTCTGCGGCGATGGGGTGTGTCGACGGCAGCTGGTCCTGACGGTAGGCCCAGGTCTTCTCGGTGTTGGCGAAGGTCGTCCAGGCGTTGGTCCAGCGGGTCGCCTCGGCCTGGCACAGCACGGAGGCGTACGTCGCGAAGCTCTCGTTGAGCCACAGGCCGTCCCACCAGCGCATCGTCACGAGGTCGCCGAACCACATGTGCGCCATCTCGTGGAGGATCGTCTCGGCGCGCCGCTCGTAGGCGGCGTCGGTGACCTTCGACCGGAAGACGTAGTCCTCGAGGAACGTCACCGCGCCGGCATTCTCCATCGCGCCGGCGTTGAACTCCGGGACGAACAGCTGGTCGTACTTGCCGAAGGCGTAGGGGTACTCGAACACCCGGTGGAAGAAGTCGAAGCCCTGCTTGGTGACGAGGAACATCTCGTCCGCGTCGAGGAACTGCGCCAGCGAGCCGCGGCAGTAGATGCCCAGGTCGATGCCGTCGTGGTGGTCGTGGACGTGGTGGTACGGACCAGCGATCAGCGCCGTGATGTAGGTCGACATCCGCGGCGTCTCAAGGAAGCGCCACACGTTGTCGTCCTGGCTCTCCACCGCCGCGTTCGACACGATGACCCAGTCGCGCGGGGCCGTGACCGTGAAGCGGAACGTGGCCTTGAGATCTGGCTGGTCGAAGCAGCCGTACATCCGGTGCGCCTCGAACGTCTCGAACTGCGTGTACAGGTAGACGGAGTTGTCCACGGGGTCGACGAACCGGTGCAACCCCTCCCCGGTGCGCATGTAGGCCATCTCCGCCTCGACCACGAGCTCGTTGTCCGCCGCCAGCCCGGTCAGCTGCAGGCGGTTGCCGTCGAAGTCGCCGACGGGCACGCCGTTGAGCGTCGCGCCGATCAGGGAGGTGGCCGTCAGGTCGAGATGGGTCGAGGCTCCTTCGGCGGCAGCGAAGCGCACGACCGAGCGGGAGCGGAACGTGGTCTCGCCGGGCTTCTCGCCCGAGCCGTCGGTGAGGTCGAGCTCCACGTCGTACGACGTGACGGACAGCAGCCGAGCGCGGGCGGCCGCCTCGTCGCGATGCAGGTTGTTCTCGCTCATCCGGGCATCTTTCCACGCGCGTGGGGTGTCCCGTCCGGGATGTTGTGCATGCAACGGACCGGGGTACGTTGGGTCGTATGACGAAAGTGGACTTCTGGTTCGACCCGCTCTGCCCCTGGGCCTGGCTCACCTCCCGCTGGGTGCTCGAGGTCGACAAGGTCCGCGAGATCGACGTCTCCTGGCATGTCATGTCGTTGGCGGTGCTCAACGAGGGCCGTGACCTCGGCGAGAAGTACAACGCGTCGATGGTCAAGGCCTGGGCCCCGGTCCGGGTCCTGATGGCGGCTTCGGAGAAGACCGATGACCTGCTGCCGCTGTACACGGCGCTGGGTCGGCGCCTGCACCACGAGCAGGTGGAGATCGACGACCCGGCGCTGCTCGTCGACAGCCTCGAGGAGGCCGGCCTGCCGACGGACCTGGCGGGCGCGGCGACGTCGACCGACTGGGACGACAGGCTTCGGGAGTCGCACGCCCGCGGGATGGAGCCGGTGGGCCTGGAGGTGGGGACGCCGGTCATCCACGTCGGGGGCGTCGCCTTCTTCGGCCCGGTGCTGTCGCGGGTCCCTGTCGGCGAGGAGGCCGGCCGGATCTGGGACGGTGCCGTCGCGCTCGCGTCCTCTCCGTACTTCTTCGAGCTCAAGCGCACCCGGACCGAACGCCCCCAGCTCACCTCACCGCCCCCGCACCCGCGATGAATGGATGCTGCGATGCCCTTTTCGGGCGGCTGAAATCGCCATCTCGGTATCCCTTCATCGCGTCGCGTCGCGTCGCGGGGCGGAGGGTCGGGCGTCAGAGGGCGATGCGGCTGAGGCGGCCGCCGAGGAGCTCCTCGCCGAGCACCACGGCCTCGCCGCCCAACCAGCGACCCGCCGTCCAGGCGCAGGCGAGGGCGTCGAGGCAGTCGTTCGCAGGGGCCAGTCGCGGCAGCTCGGGGTCGCCCAGCAGCGCGCGCCGCTCGGCCTGACCGGCGGCCGTCTTCTTCGAGGCAGTGATCGCGCCGAGCGCCCGGAAGCTCAGCTCCGGGTGCACCTCGAGCAGCCGCGGGTCCGGGCAGGCCAGTGCCTCCGCGATCTTGGGCAGGATGTGCCAGGTCTGCACCGACACCCCCACGGACCCTGCCCGGCGCGACAGCTCGGACGCCTCGGCGTGCGAGCGAGCAGCGAGTACGGCGGTGGGCGGCGCGAAGAACACCGACGACCGCTGCCGTCCGAGCCGCTCCCGCGCGGCGACCTCGCAGGCCCGGCGGCGGCCGTCGACCGGCAGCGCGAGCGGGATGTCGATGGCCACCACCGCAGCGGGCAGGGCCAACAGCGAGGCCAGCTCACCGACGTACCAGTCGATCGTCGAGCCTCGGACGAGGGCGCCGACCCAACCCCGCGGGCAGCCGTCGATGCCGAGGACGGCATCATCTCCAGCCATGCGCGTCCACCTCGGTTGTGACCACGCCGGCTTCGAGCTGAAGGAGGCGCTCAAGGAGCGGCTCGTCGGGCTCGGTCACGAGCCCGTCGACCACGGCCCGGCAGCGTACGACGCGCTCGACGACTACCCGCCCTTCTGCTTCGCGGCGGCGGAGGCGACCGTGGCCGACCCGGGTTCGCTCGGCGTCGTCATCGGCGGCTCGGGCAACGGCGAGCAGATCGCGGCGAACAAGGTGAAGGGCGCCCGCTGCGCCCTCGCGCACTCGCTCGAGACCGCGAAGCTGGCGCGCCAGCACAACGACGCCAACGTCGTGAGCGTCGGGGCCCGCATGCACTCGCTCGCGGACGCGATCGGGTTGGCCGTCGCGTTCCTCGACGAGCCGTTCAGCGAGGACCCGCGGCACATCCGAAGGATCCAGCTGCTGACGGACTACGAAACCGCCTGAGGCACCCGTGCCCGAAGGTCACACGATCCACCGGCTCGCCCGCGACCACCGGCCGCTGCTCGTCGGCCAGCAGGTGGTCATGGCGAGCCCGCAGGGGAAGTTCGCCGACGGCGCTGCCCTGCTGTCCGGACGGACCTGCACCCGGATCGAGCCGTACGGCAAGCACCTCTGGTACCTGTTCGAGGGCGACCTGTCGCTGCACGTCCACCTGGGGTTGTACGGCAAGTGGGCCTTCGGGATCGGAGGGCCACCGGAGGTCCGCGGCCAGCTCCGGCTGCGGATGACTGCCGGCGACGCGTGGCTCGACCTCCGTGGCCCGACCGCGTGCGAGCTGCACACCCGCGCGGACCGGCGTGCGGTGCTCGCTCGGCTCGGCCCTGACCCGCTCCGCCGCACCGACGACGGCCTGCTCGCGTGGGAGCGGCTGAGCCGGTCCCGGACGAGCATCGGCCAGCTGCTCATGGACCAGACCGTGCTGGCGGGCGTCGGAAACGTCTACCGCGCGGAGCTGCTCTTCCGGGCGCGGGTGAGCCCCTTCACCCCGGGGCGCGAGGTACCGCGCGAGACGTGGGACCTGATGTGGGCGGACCTGCGGGCCCTGATGCGCGCCGGTGTGCGAACGGGCCGGATCGTCACGACGGGCGCCCGCGCCCCAGTACGGCGGGAGGACGCGCACTACGTCTACCGGCGCGCGGGCCTGCCCTGCAGGTTGTGCGGCAGCGAGGTGCGCACCCAGGTCATGGCCGGCCGCAACCTCTTCTGGTGCCCCACCGACCAGGCCGCATGAATGGATACAACGCTGCCGAAAAGGGCCGGGCGGTATCCCTTCCTGGGGGAGGTAGGTGGGTAGAGCGGGGCAGAAGTGACAGCAGGACCGGTAGCCTCAGGGCGATGACCTCGGCTCCCGGCGACCTGGCGAGGGGGCCCTACGGCTCCCTCCGTCGGGCCGTGGGCCGGTTACCGGCGACGGTCTCGCGGCTGCGCCGCAACCCGCCTCCTGAGCAGGTCTCGGGCGTGCTGCTCACGGCGTCCGCGATCGGCGTCACCCTCGGCGGCAGCCTCGCCTCCCGCAACTACTTCCCACCGTCGCTGCTGGCGCTGGTGCTGCTGTTCGGCGGCCTGCTGATGAGCCGCCGCGGGATGCTCAGGCTCTCCGTGGTCGTCGCGCTCTGCCTCGCCTACTGCCTCTGGGACCTCGGCCTCGACCAGCCTCGGGTCGGGCTGCTGTTCGTCGTGGGCGTGACCGGACTCGTCGCGTACGAGTTCTCCCGCTCCCGCGACGAGACGGGCATGGCCGGTGTGGAGGCCGACACCATGCTCGTGGAGCTCCGCAGGCGGCTGGAAGCGCAGGGGGAGCTGCCTCCGCTGCCGCCGCAGTGGCACGCCGAGCCGGTCATCAAGCCGGCCGGGGGTGGCCCGTTCGCGGGGGACTTCGTCGTCAGCGCGCTGGAGGGCGACCGGTTCGAGATCGTGCTCGTCGACGTGTCGGGCAAGGGCGTCGACGCAGGCACCCGCTCGCTGCTGCTCAGCGGTGCGCTCGGCGGGCTGCTCGGCAGCAAGGACTTCCTCGCCGCGGCGAACCACTACCTCGTCCGGCAGGACTGGGCCGAGGGGTTCGCGACCGCGGTGCACCTGGTCCTGGACCTCGAGTCGGGCAGCTACGAGCTGGCCTCTGCCGGGCATCCGCCGGTCGCCCACTTCGACGCCGGCAGCGGCCGGTGGAGCCTGCTCGAGGCCGAGGGGCCGGCGCTGGGTCTGGTGCCGGGCAGCGACTACCCGACCTGTGGCGGCACGCTGCGTCCGGGTGACGCAGTGCTGCTCTACACCGACGGCCTGGTCGAGGTGCCGGGCCGCGACCTCGACCTCGGCATCGACAAGCTGCTGGGCGAGGCGGAGCGGCTCGTCACCCGCGGCTTCGCCGGTGGCGGCGAGGTGCTGGTCAACCGGGTCTCCGACGGCAGCACCGACGACCGCGGGCTCGTGCTCATCTGGCGGTCAGGCCACCAGTAGCCGCCGGTCGGTCGGCAGCTCCGGCGCCCGTCCTTGCAGCGACCGCACGGCTTCGACGTACTCGCTCCGGTGCACCAGCACCTGCCCCATCAGCCGCAGGTGCTCCGACTCCTGCTGGGTGTCGAGGATCGGCACGCCGACCTCGGCCAGCCGGCGGCAGGCCTCCAGCACCGCCGCCTTCGACGCGCCGCTCTCGACGAAGAACATCGACTCGCCGCTGAAGACCCGGCCGCTCAGCACGCCGTACAGCCCGCCAACCAGCCGAGCCCCGTCCCACACCTCGACCGAGTGCGCGCCGCCCTCGCGGTGCAGCGCGCTGTAGCCCGCGATCATCCGCGGCGTGATCCACGTGCTGTCCCGGTCGGCGCACGCCGCGATCACCTGCTCGAAGGCGGCGTCCATAGTGGTCTCCCAGCGGGTACGGCGGAGCAGCTGCCGCAGCGACCTGGGCACCTGGACCTGATGGGTGACGACGACCGCCCTCGGGTGCGGCGAGACCCAGGGGAGGAGCGGCCCTTCCGGCGTACCGGGAAGAAGCGGCACCTCGCCGCGCCGGGCCAGCCGCCGCAGCGAGCGGTCCTGGCGTGCCTCCTCCCCGACAGCGGCCGGCCACGGGAACACGCCGTTGCGGTACGCGGCCCGCAGCGTCTCCGGGTCTGGTTGCCCGCCGAGGGCGACGAGCTCGCGCGGCTGGGCCGCGACGTCCATCTCGTCGAAGAGCACGGTGGCAGAGTCTGGCCCATGGACTTCGCAGCGGTGACCGCCCGGCAGCAGCAGATGTGGGCGACGGGGGACTTCCACCGGATAGGTGTCGCGCAGGTGGTGGTGGGCGAGCGGCTCGTCCGGTCGCTGCGGGTCCGCGCCGGCGAGCGGGTGCTGGACGTTGCCGCCGGCGCCGGAAACACCGCCCTCGCCGCCGCACGCCGCTTCGCCGACGTGGTCGCGACCGACTACGTCCCGGACCTCCTGGCGACCGCAGCCCGTCGTGCCGCCGCCGAGGGGCTACCGCTGGAGACCGCGGTCGCCGACGCGCAGGACCTGCCGTACCCGGACGCCTCTTTCGATGTGGTCACCTCGACCTTCGGGGCGATGTTCGCGCCGGACCAGGCGCGTACGGCGGCGGAACTGCTGCGGGTCCTCAAGCCCGGCGGGCGGCTGGGGATGGCGAACTGGACGCCGAGCGGCTACGTGGGGGAGATGTTCACCCTGGGTGCGTCGTTCGCGCCGCCACCGCCAGGGCTGCAGCCACCGTCGCGATGGGGTACGCCGGAAGGGCTCGCCGAGCTGCTGGGTGAGGTCACCGTGCGGACCCGGACGGCCGACTTCGTCTACCCGTCGCGGGAGTTCATGCTCGAGCACTTCCGCTCGTGGTTCGGGCCGACGGCGACGACCTTCGCGTCCCTCGGCGCCGCGGGTCAGGAGCGGTTCGCCGCCGCGTTGCTCGATCTGTACGCCCGACACGACGAGGCCGGCGACGGGACCGTGCTGATCCCGTCGCCGTACCTCGAGGTGATCGTGGAGCGGCCGACGGGAATCGAACCCGCGTAGCTAGTTTGGAAGACTAGGGCTCTACCATTGAGCTACGGCCGCGAGCGCGCGGCCGCTAGGCTTGCCGACGCACGCGGGGCGTAGCGTAGTGGCTAGCGCGCCTGCTTTGGGAGCAGGAGATCGCGGGTTCGAGTCCCGCCGCCCCGACACACCTGCTTTCGAAGGGAACCACCGCTGTGCAGAGCTCCGTCGAGACCTTGAGCCCGACTCGGGTCAAGCTCACCGTCGAGGCCGCGTTCGACGAGCTCAAGCCCGAGCTGGACAAGGCCTACCGCGAGATCGGCAAGCAGGTGAAGGTCCAGGGCTTCCGGCCCGGCAAGGTGCCGCCGCGGATCCTCGACCAGCGCGTCGGTCGCGGCGTCGTCCTCGAGGAAGCCGTCAACGAGGCCATCCCGCGGCTGTACGGCGCGGCCGTCGAGGACGCCAAGATCTCGCCGCTCAACCGCCCGGAGATCGAGGTCACGGAGCTCGACGACCCGGTGAAGCTCGCGTTCACCGCCGAGGTCGACATCCGTCCCGAGTTCGCCATCCCGGCGTTCGACTCGCTGGCCGTCACGGTCGACGACGTCGTCATCAACGACTCGGACGTCGACGAGCAGCTCGACAGCCTGCGTGAGCGGTTCGCGTCGCTGTCACCCGTGGAGCGCGCCGCGGTCGACGGCGACTACGTCACGCTCGACCTCGAAGCCACCGTCGACGGCGCCCCGGTCCCCGGCGGCACCGCGCAGGGGCTGTCGTACGAGGTCGGCTCCGGCCAGCTGCTCGACGGCATCGACGAGGCCATCCGCGGCGCGGCGGCGGGCGACGCCCGCACCTTCCAGAC
>JBHEMB010000519.1:0-11139 GCA_046262855.1 Mycobacteriales bacterium
GGTAGCGACCGAGCCGCCACAGCAGGGCCGTCAGCGGGGCGGCGAGCAGCAGGACCAGCACGAGCGCGAGCACCCGGGTGCCCAGGTGTGGCCCCCCGTGTCTGCCCCGCAGCTCCCTCAGCACCTCGCCATGTTCCCCCACCCGGCGGCCTCTCCGTTGGGGGGTGGAGGTGTGCCGGGTGCCCGCGTAGGGCGTCCGGGTGGGGCCGCGCAGCTCGGCCCAGCCCCTCGGTGGCGCCGCCCGCCGTACCGGCGCTGTCCACCCGAGCGGAGATCCCCAGGTTGAGCGGGGAACACTCAGGTTTGCTGGATCGTTGCTAGAGTCATCAGGCAACCTGAGTCGAAACGGCTCAACTCCCGCAGCAGAGAAGGAACCCGCACATGGCACGAGCAGTCGGCATCGACCTCGGTACCACCAACTCCGTCGTCAGCGTCCTCGAGGGCGGCGAGCCCACGGTCATCGCCAACGCCGAGGGCTCGCGCACGACGCCGTCCATCGTCGCGTTCGCCAAGAACGGCGAGGTCCTGGTCGGCGAGGTCGCGAAGCGGCAGGCGGTGACCAACGTCGAGCGCACCATCCGGTCGGTCAAGCGCCACATGGGCACCGACTGGAACACCGAGATCGACGGCAAGACCTTCACCCCGCAGCAGATCAGCGCGTTCGTCCTGCAGAAGCTCAAGAGGGACGCGGAGGCCTACCTGGGCGAGACGGTCACCGACGCGGTGATCACCGTCCCGGCGTACTTCTCCGACGCCGAGCGGCAGGCGACCAAGGAGGCCGGCGAGATCGCGGGCCTCACCGTGCTCCGGATCGTCAACGAGCCGACGGCGGCTGCGCTGGCCTACGGCCTGGACAAGGGCGAGCACGAGCAGACCATCCTCGTCTTCGACCTCGGCGGCGGCACCTTCGACGTGTCGCTGCTCGAGATCGGTGACGGCGTCATCGAGGTCAAGGCCACCAGCGGCGACAACAAGCTCGGTGGCGACGACTGGGACAACGTGCTCGTCGAGCACCTCGTGAAGACGTTCCAGAACCAGAACGGCATCGACCTGTCCAAGGACAAGATGGCGATGCAGCGGCTGCGTGAGGCGGCCGAGAAGGCCAAGATCGAGCTCTCCTCGAGCCAGGCGACCAGCATCAACCTGCCCTACATCACGGCCGGCGCTGACGGCCCGCTGCACATGGACGTCCAGCTCACCCGCGCGGAGTTCCAGAAGCTCACGCAGGCGCTGCTCGACCGCTGCAAGGGCCCGTTCCACCAGGCCATCAAGGACGCCGGCATCAGCCTGTCCGCGATCAACCACGTCGTGCTCGTCGGGGGCTCCACCCGGATGCCTGCCGTCACCGACCTGGTGCGCGAGCTGACCGGCGGCCGCGAGCCCAACAAGGGCGTCAACCCGGACGAGGTCGTCGCCATCGGCGCGGCGCTGCAGGCCGGCGTCCTCAAGGGCGAGGTCAAGGACGTGCTGCTGCTCGATGTCACGCCGCTGTCCCTCGGCATCGAGACCAAGGGCGGCATCATGACCAAGCTCATCGAGCGCAACACCACCATTCCGACCAAGCGCTCGGAGATCTTCTCCACGGCGGCCGACAACCAGCCGAGCGTCGACATCAAGGTGTTCCAGGGCGAGCGCGAGATGGCCGCCTCCAACAAGTCGCTCGGCAACTTCGAGCTCACCGGCATTGCGCCGGCGCCGCAGGGCGTGCCGCAGATCGAGGTCACCTTCGACATCGACGCCAACGGCATCGTGCACGTGCACGCCAAGGACCTGGGCACGGGCAAGGAGCAGTCGATGACCATCACCGGCGGCAGCGCGCTGCCGAAGGAGGACATCGACCGGATGGTCAAGGAAGCCGAGCAGTACGCGGAGGAGGACCACAAGCGCCGCGAGGAGGCCGAGACCCGGAACCAGGCCGACGTGCTCGTCCACCAGGCCCAGAAGTTCCTGGCGGAGAACGGCGAGAAGGTCCCCGCCGAGGGCAAGGCCGAGGTCGAGTCGGCGTTGTCCGACCTCAACGGCGTCATCGGCACAGCCGACGTCGGCACGGTCCGCGAGAAGAGCGAGGCGCTCGCCAAGAAGATGCAGGAGGTCGGCGCCAGCCTGTACTCGCAGGAGGCCCCGCAGAGCGCGCCCGCCGATGACGACACCGTCGTCGACGCCGAGATCGTGGACGAGGACCAGTGACGGCCGAGGAACCCCTCGAGACACCGATCGTCGTCCACGACAAGCGCCGCATCGACCCCGAGACCGGCGAGCTGCGCGAGCAGCCGCCGGCACCGGAGGTGTCTGATGCCCAGGCGGTTCCGGACCGGGAGGCGGAGCTGCTGGCCGACCTGCAGCGGGTCACCGCGGAGTACGCCAACTACCGCAAGCGGGTTGACCGCGACAGGGTGCTCGTCGTCGAGTCGGCGATCGCGGGGGTGCTGGAAAGCCTGCTGCCGCTGCTCGACAGCGTCGAGCTGGCCCGCCAGCACGGCGATCTCGAGGGCGCCTTCAAGGGCGTCGGCGAGGGACTGGAGCAGGTCGCCGAGAAGCTCGGCCTCGAGCGATACGGCGAGAAGGGCGACGTCTTCGACCCGGCCGTGCACCATGCGCTGGTGCACGCACCCGAGGACCCCGACGTCACGGAGACGGTCGTGGCCGAGGTGCTGCAGCCGGGTTGGCGCTTGGCCTCAGGCCGCGTTCTGCGACCTGCGGGGGTCGCCGTGAGCGACCCTGTATCGCCTGCGGCGCAAGAAGAAGTCTGAGAGAGGAGGGACGCCGATGAGCGCGCGTGACTTTGTCGAGAAGGACTACTACGCCGCTCTCGGCGTCCCCAAGAACGCGTCCGCGGTCGACATCAAGAAGGCCTACCGCAAGCTTGCCGCCGAGCTGCACCCCGACCGCAACCCCAGCGGAGAGGACCGGTTCAAGGAGGTCAGCGAGGCCTACGACGTGCTGTCCGACCCGGGCCGGCGCAAGGAGTACGACGAGGCGCGCGAGCTGTTCGCGGCCGGCGGCCCGCGCGGCTTTCCTGGGGGCGGGTTCGACGTCAACGATCTGTTCGGTGGCCGGGGCGGCGGCAGCTTCTCCGACCTGTTCGGGGGGATGTTCGGCGGTCAGACCCGCGGCGGTCGACGGCAGCAGGCTTCTCGCCGGGGCGCTGACCTGGAGACCGCGACCACGCTGTCGTTCCTCGACGCGCTGCACGGCGCCACCGTCTCGCTGCGACTGGCCACCGAGGGCGCCTGCGACACCTGCCATGGCAACGGGGCAGCACCCGGCACCAGTCCCCAGACCTGTCCCGTCTGCCGCGGCCAGGGCCTGGTCAACCGCAACCAGGGCGCGTTCGCCTTCGCGGAGCCGTGCACGAACTGCCGTGGAACGGGCCAGGTCATCGAGACGCCCTGCCCGACCTGCCACGGCTCCGGGACCCAGACCAAGGACCGGACGGTCACGGCCCGGATGCCTGCGGGTGTCGCCGACGGACAGCGGATTCGCCTGGCAGGCAAGGGATCTCCCGGCAACCCCCCCGGCGACCTCTACGTCCGGGTGTCGGTCGCCCCGCACCCCGTCTTCGGCCGCAAAGGCAAGAACCTGACGGTCACGGTGCCCATCTCGTTCGCTGAGGCAACCCTCGGCGGCACGATCGCCGTCCCGACTGTCGACGGCTCCGTGACCCTGCGGGTGCCGCCGGGCACCGCCTCTGGACGGACCTTCCGCGTCAAGGGCAAGGGCGTCCCGTTGAAGCAGGGTCCCGGCGACCTGCTCGTGACGGTCGAGGTGCAGGTCCCGACGCAGCTCAGCGACGAGGAGCGCGAGGCGCTCGAGGCCTACGCAGCCGTGGCGAAGCCGGTCCGTGAGGAGGTCCGTTCGTGAAGCTCGTGAACGAGGGCAGCACCGTCTTCGTCATCTCGGTTGCCGCGGAGATGGCGGGCATGCACCCGCAGACGCTCCGGCAGTACGACCGGCTGGGGCTGGTGACGCCCGTCCGCACCGGTGGCGGGGGCCGGCGGTACACCGAGCGGGATGTGGAGCTGCTGCGCGAGGTGCAGCGGCTCTCGCAGGAGGAAGGCGTCAACCTCGCGGGCATCAAGCGCATCATCGAGCTCGAGCACCAGGTCGAGGCGCTTCAGGCGCGGGTCAAGGAGCTGAACGAGGAGCTGGCCCGCACCGAGGCCAGCATCCTCGCCTCCTTGCGCCGCGATCTCGTCCCCGTGCCGAAGACGTCGCTGGTGGTCTGGCGGCCTGAGCGCTGAACCGTCCCTCTCCCGGACACTGAGCGCTGGGCCGAACGGCCCTGTGGAATCCACAGAAATCGGACGACGCTGTCACCTGGTGGGCCAGGGGCTGCCCGCTGCCCCGTCTCACCAGCTGCAGGAGGTCGTCGGTGTCGCGTGCGCGGCTCGCGATCACAGCCCTGCTCCTGCTCGGGGGGGCGGGCTACCTGCTGCTGCCCGAGGTGCCCGCGTCCATCGCGGAGACGCTGTGGGGGCTGGTGTGCGTCGTCGTCCTGGGGTGCGGCATCCGCAGGCGGCAGGCCCCGGACCGGACCCGCTGGTGGTTCCTTCTCGCAGGACTCGGCTTCCAGGTCCTCGGTGACGCGCTCTGGTCGGCCTACGACGTGCGCGGGGTCACGCCGCCGGCCCTGGGGGCGGCCGACATGGCCTACCTGGCCGGCTACCCGATGCTGTTCGTGTCGCTCGCACTGCTCGTCCGCCGGCGTGGCCGGCCGGACGCCTCCGCCTGGCTGGACGCCGGCATGTGGACCGGCGGCGCGCTGATCATCAGCTGGCTGCCGCTGCTCTCCGGCCCGGCGCACGACCCGGCACTGACGGCTGCTCAGCGGACGAGTGCGCTGGCCTACCCGGTCATGGACCTGCTCCTGCTGCTGCTCGTCCTGCACGTCGTCGTCCGCCGCGGCCACCGCGACGCAGGCGACCGGCTCGTGGCGCTGTCCATGGCCGCGATGCTGGTGGCCGACGTCGTCTTCGGCATCCGCTCGCTGTCCGGCAGCTACCGGTCCGGCGAGCTGACGGACTTCGGGTGGCTGCTCTGCTACGGCCTCGCTGCGGCTGCCGTCTGGCGCCCCGCCACCGCCGTACCGTCCGCCATGCTCGCCGCCCGGCCGAGCCAGCGCCGGCTACTCGCTCTCGTGGCCCCTGCCATCACGGCGCCGGCGGTTCTGGCGCTGCTGCTCTGGCGCGGGAACCTGACCGGTGACGTGGCCGGTGGCTACGTCGTCGCTGGCGCGACCACGGTGCTGTTCCTGCTGGCCGCTGTGCGCGCCAGCTTGCTGGTGGCGCACATGCGCCAGCGCGAGGCCGCGCTGCAGGTGGCGCTGGACGACCGAGAGGCGCTGGCCCAGGAGCTGCGCCAGCGGGCCACGACGTGTCCGCTCACGGGGCTGGTGAACCGCACGGGCTTCCTCGACCTCGTGGAGGAGGCGATCCGTCTCGACGAGCCGCTCGCGGTGGGGCTGCTCGACCTCGACGACTTCAAGGGTGTCAACGACACGCTCGGCCACGATGCGGGCGACGCGCTGCTCGTCAAGGTGGCCGGCCGGCTCCGCAACGCCACCGGCGCACGCGACGTCGTGGGTCGCCTCGGCGGCGACGAGTTCGCCTTGCTGCTCCGCGGCACGCCTGACGAGGTGGAGCGCAAGGCCGACTTGGTCGTAGCGGCGCTGCGTAGGCCGCTGCTGATCGAGGGCCACGAGTTCCATGTCGCCGGCAGCCTCGGCGTGGTGCCGCGGTCGGACACCTCCTCGATGGGCGACCTGCTGCGCCGTGCCGACCTCGCGATGTACGCGGCGAAGGCAGACGGCGGCAGCCGATGGGCCGGCTACCAGCCGTCGATGAGCGCCGCGCTGCTGAAGCGGGTGGACCTGCGCAGCCAGCTGGTGCTGGCGCTCGAGCGCGGCGAGCTCGTCCCGTGGTACCAGCCCGTCGTGGATCTCGACACCGGCGAGCTGGTCGGCTGCGAGGCGCTCGCACGTTGGGTGCGGCGCGGCCGGCCGCCCGAGGCGCCCGGCGAGTGGATGGCGCTCGCCGAGGAGACCGGCTTCATCGTGGACATCGACCAGGCCCTCCAGGCCCGGGCACTGCGCGACTTCGCCGACTGGCGGGCAGCCAGCCCGGGTGCGCGTGAGATGGAGCTGGCGCTCAACGTCTCGGGCCGGACGCTGCAGGCGAGCGGCACCGCCGACCACCTGCTCGGGCTGCTCGCCGACCTGCGGATCCCGCCGAACCGGTTGCTGCTCGAGGTCACCGAGGGCGTGCTGCTGGAGGACGAGGCCGTAGGCCGCCGGTTGCAGCGGTTGCGCGCAGCTGGCGTCCGGATCGCCTTGGATGACTTCGGCACCGGCTGGTCGTCGCTGGCTTACCTCGCCCGGTTCCCGGTCGATGTCCTGAAGCTGGACCGCTCCTTCACAGCAGGGCTCGGACAGGACCTCGGCAGTGAGGCCGTGGCCGCGGCTGTCGTGCAGCTGGCCCGTGCCCTGGACCTGGAGGTCATCGCCGAGGGCGTGGAGACCGAAGCCCAGGGCCGGCACCTGCAGGCGCTCGGGACCCGGTGGGCGCAGGGGTACCTGTTCGGGGCTGCGGTGCCTTCAGAGGTGCTGCGGCGTCGGCTCCTGGAGGAACCCGCTCAGCGGCGTACGAGGGGTCTGCACCTGGCGTAAGTTGAGCGGAACACGCTCAAGTTGCGAGGCGTTGTGCTGGGTGACCGACCCTGAAGGAGCACCGTTGAACGCTGACCGCATGACCACGAAGGCCCAGGAAGCCCTCTCCCTCGCCGTGCGCCGCGCCGCGGCCGCCGGTCATCCCGAGGTCGCGCCCGCGCACCTGCTGCTCGCGCTGCTGGACTCCGACACCGGTGTGCCCGAGGCGCTGCTGAGTGCCGCCGGCGCCGACCCGACGGCTGTCCGCGCGCAGGCCGAGCAGGCCTTGGCGGGGCTGCCCACGGCCTCAGGCTCCAGCGTTGCCGCGCCCGGGATGAGCCGCGGCGTGCTGACCGCTGTCGAGCACGCCGACAAGGCGGCCGCCGACAACGGCGACGACTACGTCTCCACGGAGCACCTCCTGGTGGGGCTCGCCGGCGCCCTCCCCGGGCTGCCCGCCGCCAAGCAGCTCGTCGCGGCGTTCCCCGACGTGCGCGGCGGTGATCGCAAGGTCACCTCGCAGGACCCCGAGGCGTCCTACCAGGCCCTGGAGAAGTACGGCGTGGACCTCACGAAGTCGGCTCGGGACGGCAAGCTCGACCCCGTCATCGGGCGGGACACCGAGATCCGGCGCGTGGTGCAGGTGCTGTCCCGCCGTACCAAGAACAACCCCGTCCTCATCGGCGAGCCCGGCGTCGGCAAGACCGCCGTCGTCGAGGGACTGGCCCAGCGGATCGTCGCCGGGGATGTCCCGGAGTCGTTGCGTGACAAGCGATTGGTCGCCTTGGACCTGGGCGCCATGATCGCCGGCGCGAAGTACCGCGGCGAGTTCGAGGAGCGCCTGAAGGCCGTGCTGCAGGAGATCAAGGACTCCGACGGCGAGATCATCACGTTCATCGACGAGATGCACACGGTCGTCGGTATGGGCTCGGGCGCCGAGTCTTCGCTTGACGCGGGCAACATGCTCAAACCGATGCTCGCCCGCGGCGAGCTGCGGATGGTCGGTGCGACCACCCTCGACGAGTTCCGCGAGAACATCGAGAAAGACCCGGCGCTCGAGCGGCGCTTCCAGCAGGTCCTCATCGGTGAGCCCTCGGTGGAGGACACCATCGCGATTCTGCGGGGCCTCAAGGGCCGCTACGAGGCACACCACGGCGTGGAGATCACCGATGGTGCCCTGGTCGCCGCCGCCGCGCTGTCGGACCGCTACATCACGGCCCGCTTCCTCCCCGACAAGGCGATCGACCTCGTGGACGAGGCTGCCTCGCGGCTGCGCATGGAGATCGACTCCAGGCCGGTCGAGATCGACGAGCTGCAGCGGGCGGTCGACCGCATGAAGATGGAGGAGCTGGCGCTGTCGAAGGAGAGCGACGCGGCTTCGGTTGAACGGCTGGCGACACTGCGCCGGGAGCTCGCCGACCGCTCCGAGGAGCTGGCCGGGCTGATGGCCCGCTGGGAGCAGGAGAAGTCCGGCCTCAACCGCGTCGGCGAGCTGAAGAAGCGGCTCGACGACCTCCGGTCGCAGCTCGAGCGGGCCCAGCGCGACGGTGACCTCGAAACCGCTTCGCGACTGCAGTACGGCGAGATCCCCTCTGTCACAAGGGATCTCGACCAGTCAGCGGCTCCGGCTGAGGACGCCATGGTCAAGGAGCAGGTGACCGCCGACGACATCGCCGAAGTCGTGGCGGCCTGGACGGGTATCCCCGCCGGACGGCTGCTCGAAGGCGAGACGGCAAAGCTGCTGCGCATGGAGGACGCGATTGCGGCGCGGCTCGTGGGTCAGCGCGCTGCGGTGCAGGCGGTGAGCGACGCAGTCCGGCGGGCCCGCGCGGGCATCTCGGACCCGAACCGCCCGACGGGGTCGTTCTTGTTCCTCGGCCCGACCGGCGTCGGCAAGACGGAGCTGGCCAAGGCACTCGCGGAGTTCCTCTTCGACGATGAGCGGGCGCTCACGCGCATCGACATGAGCGAGTACGGCGAGAAGCACGCCGTGGCCCGCCTGCTCGGTGCCCCGCCCGGTTACGTGGGCTACGACCAGGGCGGTCAGCTGACCGAGGCAGTCCGCCGGCGCCCGTACTCGGTCGTGCTCTTCGACGAGGTCGAGAAGGCACACCCGGACGTCTTCGACGTGCTGCTGCAGGTGCTCGACGACGGGCGGCTGACCGACGGCCAGGGCCGCACCGTGGACTTCCGCAACGCCATCCTGGTGCTGACCTCCAACCTCGGCTCGGCCTTCACCACCGACCCGCTGCTCACCGCCGACCAGCGCCGCGACAAGGTCCTCGAGGTCGTCCGGTCGGCCTTCAAGCCGGAGTTCGTCAACCGGCTCGATGACATCGTCGTCTTCGACGCGCTCGGCACCGAGGAGCTCACCCACATCGTCGAGCTGCAGGTGGCTGCCCTGGCCCGGCGGCTCGCGGACCGCCGCCTGACGCTGACGGTCACCGACGCGGCCAAGGAGTGGCTGTCGCTGACCGGCTACGACCCGGTCTACGGTGCCCGACCGCTGCGCCGGCTGGTGCAGAAGGCCATCGGTGACCGGTTGGCTCGCGCCCTGCTCGCCGGCGAGATCCACGACGGCGACGAGGTCCTGGTCGATCGGGCCGGTGACGACCTCACCGTGCGCGCCGTGGTCCGCACCGCCTGACGTCCGCTCGCCCGCCGAGACCTGGTTGCTCAGTCGTCGAGCCTGAGCTCCGCGGGGTGGGCGACGACGTCCACCATTGCTCCGGCGCGCAGCACCGTGATGGGCATGGCTTGACCGATCGCGTCGGCGAGCATGCGGCCTTGCAGGTCCTGAGCGGTCCGCACAGCGACGCCGCCGGCGTGGATCACGATGTCCCCGGCGACGATGCCGGCACGTTCGGCGGGTCCGCCCGGGATGACCTCGGCGACGCGCATCGCCGTGTGCTGACCGGTGCGCTCGACGATCGGGGACGGCAGCGGCACGGGGCCACCAGCGACGCCGAGGTACGCCCGCCGCACCCGGCCGTCGCGCAGCAAGCTGCTGATGATCTGGCGACTCGTCGAGTTGATGGGGATCGCCAGACCGAGTCCCATCCCGGCCACGGCAGTGTTGATCCCGACGACCGAGCCGTCCGCCGTCGCGAGCGCGCCGCCCGAGTTGCCGGGGTTGAGCGCGGCGTCAGTCTGGATCACGTCGTCGATGACCCGCGCGGCCGTCCCGGACCGGGTCGGCAGCGACCGGCCGAGACCGCTGACGACTCCCGCAGTGACGCTGCCGGACAGCCCGAAGGGGTTGCCCACCGCGACGACCAGCTGCCTGACCCGCAAGGCGCCGGCCTCGCCGAGCCGGGCGGGTGCCGGCGTCGCACCGTCGGCGCGGATGACCGCGAGGTCGGAGAGCGGGTCCGCGCCGATGACGTGGAACGGAGCCGTGCTGCCGTCAGCGAACGACACCCGACCCGCGTCAGCCCGGCCGACGACGTGCGCGTTGGTGAGCAGAAAGCCGTCGTCGGTGAACACCACGGCTGATCCGCTGCCCCGCTGGAGCCGTAGGGCCCCCACTTGCGGGCCGACGGCCGCCGCCACCGAGGTGACGATCTCCGAGTAGGCGTCGAGAGCGTCGACCGTGTCGGTTCCATCGACCATGGCGCAACCCCTGTTCAGCTGTGCGTGCTAGGACAACCTGCCGGTTCGGGACGTCATTCCTCGCCGAGACCCTCGGGCGCTCACGCACGCGCGGAGGTGCGGGGTCAGTGGTGAGGACGCGACCTCAGCGGGAGAGGTGCGGGGCGGCGCGGCCGGCGATGAGCGGCAGGTCGAGGTAGGTCTTGATGCCGGGCTCGGCGGCCACCACGTAGGGGATGGCGGAGACGCAGTGGTGCGCTGTCGATGTGATGCCAGGGTTGCGGACCAGCCCCTCCTCCACCGTCTCCGGCTGGTAGCCCTTGAAGGTCACCAGCACGTCAGGATCGCCCGACACCGCGACCTCGAAGCGCTCCCCGGCCTCGCCGAACGACCAGGCGGGGTCGAGGTCCTTCTCGCCCATCAGCCAGTTCACGCGCGCGGTGATGACGGGTACGCCGCCGACCGTCGCCGTCCAGGCGAACCGCTGGGCCGCGACGAGTCCTGGCGCGATGACGCCCATCGGGCTCTCGATGGGCGCAGTCGCCACCGCCACCTCGTTCGTGGCAGCGATGTGCTCGTCGATGGCGAAGCCGAGCTCGTCGGCGACCATCTGGATCGACTGCTTGAAGCCGCCGCCCAGGAAGCCGATCATCGGGCTCTTGAGGGACACCTCAGGTGGGTGCCCGAACAGCATGATGTCGCGGAGCACGTCCGGCGCCCCGTAGGTGCGGATGTCGCTGAACTCCTCCGAACGCACGTACGTGATGCGCGACGTCAGCGCCGACACCATCAGCGGGAACCGCTCGGTGATGCCGCCGGGGTGAATCCCGGTCCCATGCAGTGACGAGGAGCCGGCCTCGCACGCGGCACGCAGCGCCTCGGTCTTGCTCTCCGGCGGGTAGACC
>JBHEMB010000520.1:0-13615 GCA_046262855.1 Mycobacteriales bacterium
GCCCGCGGGCTGTCCGGTCGGGCCCTTGCCGTCGTACCTCCGAGTGCGGTGCTGGTCGAACGCGAGCAGCCGCGGGGCACGAGCGCGCGCAACGTCTACCGCGGGACAGTGACAGGGCTGGAGCAGCTCGGCGACCGGGTGCGGCTGGCCGTCACCGGCCCCCCGGACCTGCTCGTGGACGTCACGCCGGCCGCCGTCGCGGAGCTGCGGCTGGGGCCGGGCGACGGGGTGTGGCTGAGCATCAAAGCCACCGACCTCGAGGCCTACCCCGAACCCTGACCCACCCCCACCCCTTCCCCGCATGAATGGACACCGCGCTGCGGACTTTGGCCAAAAAGGGCAGCGCAGTTTCCATTCATGGCCTGGGGTGGGGAGTTAGCCGCCGATTTCGGACATGGTGCGGGGGGGTTGCTCGAATCCGGGCAGGCCGATCCCGTGGCCGGGCCCCTTGCCGGCGACCACGCGCTGCAGGAAAGCGGCGAGCTCCGCGTCGTTGCCGCCGCCACGCAGCAGCGGGCGCAGGTCGTCCTCGTCGCGGCTGAACAGGCACGAGCGCAGGTGGCCGTCGGCCGTGAGCCGCAACCGGTCGCAGTCGCTGCAGAAGGGCCTCGTGACCGAGGCGATCACCCCGACCGGGGGACCGGAGCCGTCAAGCTCCCAGAGCTCCGCAGGCGCGCTCTCGCGGCCGCCGAGCGGCCTGACGTCAAAACGGCTCCGTAGGACGGCCAGCACCTCCTCCGCGGTCACCATCTCCGACCGGTCCCACGAGCCTGCGGGTCCGAGCGGCATGTGCTCGATGAACCGGAGCTCGACGTCGAGCTCCCGCGCCCAGACCACCAGGTCCAGGACCTCGTCGTCGTTGACATCACGCATGAGGACGGTGTTGATCTTCACCGGCGCGAGCCCGGCGTCCAGCGCCGCGCGGACGCCGTCGAGCACGGCCTCGTGACCGTTGCGACGGGCGAGCAGCCGGAACCGGTCGGCTCGCAGCGTGTCGACGCTGACGTTCACCCGGCTGAGACCGGCCGCGACCAGGTCCTTCGCGATCCGCGCAAGCCCCATGCCGTTGGTGGTCAGGGACAGGTCGGGTACGTCGATGGCCTCGACGATGTCGAGCAGGTCCCGCCGCAGCAGCGGCTCGCCACCGGTGAGCCTGACCTCCGTGATCCCCTCGGCGACCGCGACCCGGATGACCCGGGAGATCTCGGCGGCGCCGAGCACGTCCTTGGCCCAGGGCAGCCCCTCCTCCGGCATGCAGTAGGTGCACCGCAGCTGGCAGCGGTCGGTGAGCGAGACCCGCAGGTCCCGGTGCACGCGTCCGTAGGTGTCCGTCAGCACGAACCCACCCACTCCTCAGTACCGTCCGCGAACACCTGGCGCTTCCAGACTGGAAGGGTGTGCTTGACCTCTTCGACGAGCCGCGCGCAGACGTCGAACGCCTCCGCCCGGTGGGCTGTGGCCACGACGGCGACCAGGGCCACGTCACCGATGCCGAGTGACCCGACCCGGTGCGCGACCGAGAGACCGAGGACCTCCTGGCCGAGCTTCTCGGCGATCTCCTCCAGCACCCGCTGGGCGCTCGGGTGGGCGGAGTACTCCAGCGCCTCCACTTGCCGTCCGCCGTCCTGGTCGCGGACTCGACCGATGAACGTCACGACGGCGCCCGACGCCGCCAGCGGTGCCTCGAAGGCGGCCGGGTCGAGCACCTGGTCGGTGACCAGCGCGGTCACCACGGGAGCCTCAGCAGCCGGACGTGGTCACCCTCGGCGGCGCCGTGAGGCGGTACGACGACGACGCCGTCGGCATACGCGAGACCGCGCAGCATCATCGAGCCCACGTGCCCGACAGGACGAGCGAGACCCTCCTTGATCGACACCGGGACGAGCCGGCTGTCGGGGTCTCTGCCCTTCAGCGCGTCTCCCACGACCGCCGTGGGGAGCGGTTCAGATCGCTTGCCGGCCAAGGCATCCAGCAACGGAGCCAGCAGCGTGAGCACGCTGACGAAAGCGGAGAGCGGGTTTCCGGGCAGCCCGACGAACGGCCGCCCGTCCGCAAGCCGCGCCAGCACCATCGGGTGCCCCGGCCGGCAGGCGACACCATCGGCGAGCAGCTCGGCGCCGAGCTCACGCAGCGCGCCGTGCACGTGGTCGACCGGTCCGGCAGCGGTGCCTCCGGTGCTCACGACGACGTCCGCCGGGACAGCCAACGCAGCGACGGTCGCCTCGAGCTCGTCCGGCACCCGGGTCGAGGCGGCCACACGGCCGCCGAGGCCGGCGACCCAGCCCGGCAGCTGGAGGGTGTGGCTGTCACGCACCCGGCCGTTGCCCGGCAGGCCCCGGTCAAGCAGCTCGTCACCCAGCACCGCGACCGCCACGGTCGGTACCCGTCGTACCAGGAGGTCGTCGTGACCCGTCCCGGCGGCGAGCCCGAGGACGGGCGGCGTGATGCGGGTCCCTGACGGCAACAGCTCATCACCGCGCGCGCACTCCCCCGCCACAGGCAGCACGTCGCGGCCGGGCTCGACCTCACCCGTCAGCCGGTCACCCTGGACCCCGCCGTCCTCGCGGCGGAGGACGGCGTCCGCGCCGTCGGGAAGCATCGCGCCGGTGGCGATCTCCACGGCGTCGCCCGCGGCGAGCGCAGGGACGGGCGAACCAGCCAGCGCTCGGCCGGGACGCAGCAGCCACGGGCCCGGACCGGCCACCGCCCAGCCGTCCATGGCGGAGGTGCGGAAGGCGGGCAGGTCCGTCAGCGACGTCAGTGGCGCGGCCAGCGTGCAGCCGAGCGCCTCGGCCAGCGGCACGGTGGTGGGGAGCAGCGACGGCCATGCCAGGGCGAGCGCGCGCGCCTGGTCGAACGACGTGGTGACAGCAGCCCGGAACCCGGTCATGTCAGCCGCCCGCGAACGGTGGCAGCACGTCGACCGTGGCGACCCCGGTGAGGTCGGCGTCGCCGTGGGCCACGCCGCCGTCGATGAGAAAGGAGCAGCGCGGCAGCACGGGTGCGAGTGCCGGGAAGGCATCGAGCAGCGAGCGCTGCAGCGCGGTGAGCGTCGCCGCGTCCGACGGGGTCGTCGTGACTCCAGCGGCGGCCGCCGCTGCGGCGAACAGCCGGACCTCAGTGGTCATGACCGGCCAGCTGGTCGACGACGTGCTGTGCCAGCTCCTGGACCACCCGAGCACCGTCGCGAGCGCCGCCGGCGGAGCCGGGCAGGGTGACCACGAACGTCGACCCGATTACGCCGGCTACGCCTCGGGACAGCGCCGCCGTCGGCACGACCGCGCGACCCTCCGCACGGATGGCCTCCATGACGCCCGGCAGCTCGCGGTCGAGCAGCGGCCGCACCGCCTCCGGGGTCACGTCCCGGGGCGCGATGCCCGTCCCCCCGGTGGTCACGAGCAGGTCCACGCCTTCGGTCACGGCAGCCTTGACCGCGCTCGCGATCGCCTCCCGCTCGTCCGGCACGACGACCGGAGCGTCCGCGCCGAGCAGCTGCGCGAGCAGCGTGCCGCTGATGTCCTCCCGGGAGCCCGCGGAGACCCGGTCGGACACGGTGATCACGCGCACCTTCACGTCCTGGTCCAGTCGCCGCTTCGACCGCCGGACTTGGCCTCGATCCGGACGTCCGTGAGGACGGCCTGCCGCTCGACGGCCTTGACCATGTCGATCACCGTGAGACCCGCGACGGCGACCGCGGTGAGGGCTTCCATCTCCACTCCGGTCCGCTCCGCGGTGCGGCACGTGACCTCGATGCGCACTCCCCCGGCCACCAGGCGCAGCTCAACCTCGACCGCGTGCAGCGGAAGGGGGTGGCACAGCGGGATGAGGCTCGCCGTCTGCTTGGCGCCGTTGACGGCAGCCAGCCGGGCGACCGTGAGGACGTCGCCCTTGGGCGCCTGCCCGTGGTCCAGCAGCTCCACGGTGGTGGCCGACAGCAGCACGGTGCCGGACGCCGTCGCCGTGCGGGTCGTGACCGGCTTCGCGCTGACGTCGACCATGCGTGGGGCACCGTCTTCGCCCTGGTGCGTCAGGACTTCCGCCATGGGCTCAGGCTAACCCGCGCTGTCCGCGAGGACCTGTCGCAGCGTGGCTGCGGCCTCCGCGGGATCCGCGCCTCGACCGACGGCAAGGCCGAGCAGGTACGTCGTGATCGGTGCTGCGACCTTCTGCACGCCGTGCGCGGCCTCCCGGGCGATGTCGAGCAGCAGCTCGATGTCGACCGGATCGGTGAGCCCCAGCCCCTTGCTCGCCGTGGCAACCCACTCATCCAGCTCTGTCATGCCCGTTGCCTCGCTTCGTCCAGGTCCTCAGCAGTGTCGCAGTCGGTCCAGGGGGCCCCTGGTCCCTCCCAGTCCAGCTGCCGCGGGCCGACCCGCGACAGCAGCGTCCCGAGCCGGCCATCGTCCACCGGCTGGGCCGCGGCAGCCCGGAGCGCCTCGGTCGGCCAGGCGCCGCACAGCCACTGCGGACGGCCGCCGTCGGTGAGCACCGCGGGGGCGCCGTCGACCAGCAGCCTGACGACATCAGCGGTGAGGAACGGCAGGTCCGCGGCGAGGAGGACGACCCGATCGGCGGTGACCTCCCGCAGCCCAGCAAGCAGAGCGGGTACGGGGCCGCCGCCGACCGGCTCCTCGCGCGTCCAGATCACCGGTCGCGCCGTGCCGCGCTCAGGTCCGACGACCACGGTGCGACCAGCATCGGCGCACGCGCTCAGGACCCGGTCCAGCAACGTGCTGCCGCCCACCACGAGAGCCGGCTTGTCGACCCCGCCGAGGCGCCGGGCCGCACCGCCGGCGAGCACCAGTGCGTCGTACACGCCCTTCAGGCTGTCACGCGGGACGGCGCTCCGCTTGGTCGACGCGGACCTCGACCAGGCCGTTGACCACCCGGACGTCGTGGACCGGCAGCTGGTAGCCCTCCTTGTCGAGGCACTCGCCGGTCTCGAGGTCGTAGGCCTGCTTGTGCAGGGGGCTGACCAGCACGTCGCGATCGCCACGGGATCCCACGATGCCGCGGGACATGACCATCGCCCGGCCGATGGGGTCGAAGTTGCCGACGGCGTACAGCTCCCCGTCGGAGGTGCGAACCAGAGCCACCTGCTCGCCCTCGACCAGGACGCAGACGCCGCGGTCGAGGGGCAGATCGTCGTAGTCGATGACGGGGGTCATGCCTTCACCACCTGGAGGGTCGGGCCCGCGAGGTCCACGGGCCGGGGCTGGCCGCGCTCGGGGACGCGGCGGATGGACGGGTCAACGACGTCGGGAGCGTTGACGAAGTGCACGAAGCGCGCGAGCCGCTCGGGGTCGTTGAGGGTGTCCGCCCACTCGTCGGAGTAGGTCGCGACGTGCTTGTCCATCGCCGCGTCGAGGTCACCGCACAGGCCGAGCGAGTCATCCATGATGACCGAACGGATGTGCTCGAGGCCGGTGGCCTCGACCCACGGCGCGGTGCGCTGGAGCCGCTCGCCGGTGAAGACGTAGAACATGAGGAACCGGTCGATGGCGCGGACCAGGGTCTCGGTGTCGACGTCGGTGAGGAAGAGGTCCGCGTGCCGCGGGGTGAAGCCTCCGTTGCCGCCGACGTAGAGGTTCCAGCCGTTCTCGGTCGCGATGATCCCGACGTCCTTGGACCGCGCCTCGGCGCACTCGCGGGCACAGCCGCTGACCGCCAGCTTGATCTTGTGAGGGGCGCGCAGGCCGCGATAGCGAAGCTCGAGCAGCACCGCGAGCGACGTGCTGTCCTGCACGCCGTACCGGCACCACGTCGAGCCGACGCAGGACTTCACCGTCCGCAGCGCCTTGCCGTAGGCGTGGCCGCTCTCCATCCCCGCGTCCACCAGCCGCTGCCAGATGGCGGGGAGCTGGTCGACCCGGGCCCCGAAAAGGTCGATGCGCTGGCCACCGGTGATCTTCGTGTAGAGGCCGAAGTCCTTGGCCACCTGTCCGATGACGATCAGCTGCTCAGGTGTGCACTCGCCACCGGGCATCCGGGGTACGACGGAGTAGCTGCCGTCCTTCTGCAGGTTGGCCAGCATGTGGTCGTTGGTGTCCTGCAGCGTGCCCTGCTCGCCGTCCAGGATGTAGCCGTTGCCCAGGCTCGCGAGGATGGATGCCGCCGCGGGCTTGCAGATGTCGCAACCCTTCCCGGTGCCGTGCTCGCGGATCAGCTGCGACCAGCTCCGGACGCCCTTGACCCGGATGGTCTCGAAGAGCTCGGCGCGGCTGAGGGCGAAGTGCTCGCACAGCGCGTTGCTCACCGCGATGCCCTGCGCCGCCGCCTCCTTGTTGACCAGCGACTTGACGAGGTTGAGGCAGGAGCCGCAGCCGGTGCCGGCCTTCGTGCACTCCTTCACGGAGGCCACGTCAGGGGTGTGCTGCGCGGCCTCGCAGATCTCGCCCTTGGTCACGGCGTAGCAGGAGCAGACCTGCGCCTCGTCGGGCAGCTCGAGCTGGGCACCTGACGAGCTCGGCGCAATCAGGTCGGCGGGGTTGAGCGTCAGGTTGCTGCCGACGAGCGGCCGGAGGCTGGCGTACGCGCTGGCGTCTCCGACGAGGATGCCGCCGAGCAGCCGCTTCGCGTCGTCGCTGACGACGAGCTTCCTGTAGACGCCCTCGATCGGGTCTGCCCAGACCAGCTCGACCGCGCCCTCCTCCTCGGCAAAGGCGTCACCGAAGGAGGCGACGTCGATGCCGAGGCACTTGAGCTTCGTCGAGAGGTCGGCGCCCTCGAAGGTCCCCGTGCCGCCGAGCAACCGGTCGATGACGACCTCCGCCATGGCGTACCCGGGCGCCACCAGGCCCCAGCAGCGACCCAGCGCCGAGGCGCACTCACCCACCGCGTAGACGTCCGGCACGCTGGTGAGGCAGCCGTGGTCGACGGTGACGCCGCCACGCTCGCCTACCTCCAGGCCTGCCTCCCGGGCGAGCCCGTCCACCGGCCGGATGCCTGCGGAGAAGACCACGATGTCGGTGTCGAGGTCCTCGCCCTCGGCGAAGGACAGCCGCAAACCGCCTGGCACATCGGCGATCAGCTTCGTGCTCGCGTTGAGCTTGACCGACACTCCCAGGCCCTCGACCAGGCGGCGGAGCGCCTCGCCGCCGCCGGCGTCGACCTGCACGGGCATGAGCCGGGGGGCGAACTCCACGACGGTCGTCTCGACGCCGAGGGTCTTCGGCGCGTTGGCCGCTTCGAGGCCGAGGAGGCCACCGCCGATGACGACACCTCGCCGTGCGGTCGCGGCGGCGGCCTTGATCGCCTCGAGGTCCTCGATCGTGCGGTAGACGTAGCGGCCGGGGCCGCTGCTCCCGTCGACCGGCGGGACGAACGGGGTCGAGCCGGTGGCGAGGACGAGTGCGTCGTACGGCGTCACCAGGCCCGAGGCGCTGGTCACGGTGCGCGCCTCGGTGTCGAGAGAGACGACCGGGTCCGCGAGCCGGAGCTCGACCCGAGGGTCGTCAACCGGGCTGAGCCCGAGCTCGGCCCCCTCGAACCAGGTGGACAGCGCCACGCGGTCGTAGGCGTGCACGTCCTCCTCGGCGTGCACGACCACGTCCCACTCGGCTGTGAGGCCACGCTCGACGGCGGTCTCGACCACCCGGTGGCCCACCATCCCGTGGCCCACGACGACCAGGGTCTTCCGGTTCATGCAACTGTCCTCTCGAGCTTGGGTGCACAGGACGCCAACAGCCCCTGGACGAGGGAGGTGCAACCACCGCAGCCGGTGGTGGCACGGGTCTTGAGCGCCGCCTCCGGGACGGTGCGGCAGCCGCTGTCACGCAACGCGCCGGCGGTGACGGCGTTGCAGCTGCAGACGAGGTCGTCGTCGGCGAGCGCCTCAGGAGCGGCGACGGTCTTGCGCGGCGCGAACAGGAAGGCGTGCCGGTCCGCAGGCATCGGCGTGCCTCGGTCGAAGGCCTGCATGACGCGGCCCGCGGTCGCGGTGTCGCCGAGCAGGACGGCGCCGACGAGGACGTCGTCGCGGATGACGAGCTTCTTGTACACGTGCCGCGACGGGTCGCTGAAGACGACCACCTCGAGCCCGTCCCCGCTGTCCTCGGGCAACGGCCCGGTCTCCCCCATCGCTGCGACCTCGAGGTCCATCGCCTTGAGCCGCGTGACCATCCGGGAGCCGGTGTACGCGGCCGGGCGGCCGGCGAGGATGTCGGCGAGCACGCCGGCCTGCTCCCAGGCGGGCGCGACCAGGCCGTAGACCTCGCCGCGGTGCTGGGAGCACTCACCGAGGGCGAACACGTCCGGGTCGTCGGTGCGGAGCTGGTCGTCGACGAGGACGCCTCGCTCGACACCCAGCCCTGCGGCCCTTGCGACGGCGACGTTGGGACGCACGCCGCAGGCCAGCACGACGAGGTCGCCCTTGACCTCGCGACCATCGGCGAGCCCGACGCCCTTCACGCTGCGGGCGCCCAGCACCTTGTTGGCGAAGGACCCGAGATGCACGCCGACGCCGAGGCTCTCGACCGACCGGCGCAGCACGTCACCGCCCGGGCCGTCGAGCTGCAGGTCCATCAGGTGGCTCATGCCGTGTACGACGTCCACGTCGACGCCGTGCGTCATCAGCCCGCGCGCGGCTTCGAGACCGAGCAGCCCGCCTCCGACGACGATCGCGCGCGTCGAGCGCTTCGCGCGGGCCGCGATCGCGTCGCAGTCCTCCAGGGTGCGGAAGACGAAGACCCCGTCGAGCAGCTTGCCGTCCGGACCGGCGATGCCGTGCACCGGCGGCACGATCGGCTCACTGCCGGTTGCCAGCACCAGTGCGTCGTACTCGCAGACGACGCCGTCGCTGGTGTGCACCTGCTTGGCTGCGCGGTCGATGCGCACCACCTCGCTGCCGAGATAGCGGCGAGCTCGCGCGGCTGAGGTGAGCGTCACCTCCGAGGCCGGGCGCTTCCCCGACAGCACGTCGGACAGCAGGATCCGGTTGTACGCCGGGCGGAACTCGGCTCCGAAGACGGTGACGTCCAGGGACGGGTCCCGGGACAGCAGCTCCTCGACCAGCCGCGACCCCGCCATGCCGTTGCCGATGACGACGATGCGCTTCATGCCGACAGCCGATCGATGCGAGCGGCGCAGGCCTTGAAGGCCGGCATCCGCGAGATGGGGTCGAGCCAGTCACCGGTCAAGCTGTTGGCCCGCTTCTTGCCGGCCCAGTGGAACGGGACGAAGACCGTGTCGGTGCGGATGGCGTCCGTCACCTTCGCCGCCAGCCAGGCCTCCCCGCGGACGGTGGACACCTTCACCCGCTCTCCCTCGACGATGCCGAGACGGCCCGCGAGGTCCTCGTGCAGCTCGACGTAGGCGTCCCCAGGCAGGGCGGCGATCCGGCGGGTCTGGGCTCCCGACTGGTACTGCATCGCGACCCGACCCGTCGTCAGCCGCAGCGGGTACGCGTCCGTCAGCGGCTCCACCTCCTCGGGCTGGTCCACCGCGAAGAAGCGGGCCCGGCCGTCGGGTGTGGCGAAGCCGTCGAGGAACAGCCGCGGCGTGCCCAGGTGGTCCGTCGAAGGGCACGGCCAGTGCAGCTGCTCACCGGCGGCGAGCCGGGCGTGCGTGATGCCGGCGTAGTCCGCGACACCCCCGGCGGACGCGCGCCGGAGCTCGTCGAAGGCCTCGGTCGGGTCCGTCGGGAAGCCGGTCGCGCAGCCCAGCCGGGTCGCCAGCGCGTTGAGGATCTGCAGGTCCGACCAGACGCCGACGGGCGGGTCGAGCGCCTTGCGCCGCAGCAGCACGCGGCCCTCGAGGTTGGTGGTCGTCCCCGACTCCTCGGCCCACTGCGTCGTGGGCAGGACGACGTCGGCAAGGGCGGCCGTCTCTGACAGCACGAGGTCGCTGACCACGAGCAGGTCCAGGGACTGCAGCTTGTGGGCGACGTTGCGGGCGTTCGGCGCGCTCACGACCGGGTTGGATGCGAACAGCAGCAGCGCGGACGGGCCGCCGCCGTCTCCGAGGCTGTCGAGCAGCTCGTACGCGCTGACGCCCGGACCAGGGATGTCCGCTGGCTGCACCCCCCACACGGCGGCCACGTGCTCGCGCGCTGCAGGGTCGCTGATCGAGCGGTACCCCGGGAGCTGGTCGGCCTTCTGACCGTGCTCGCGACCACCCTGCCCATTGCCCTGGCCGGTCAGGGTTCCCCAGCCCGATCCCGCCGTACCCGGGAGTCCCAGCGCCAGAGCGAGGTTGAGCCAGGCCGTGGCCGTCGAGACGCCGTGGGCGTGCTGCTCGGCGCCCCGCGCTGTGAGGATCATCGCGCGAGGGGCCTCGGCCAGCATCCGCACGGCCTGCCGCATGTCCGGCTCCGAGACCCCGGTGAGGCGCTCGACCCGCGACGGCCACCAGCTCGAGACCATGGCGTTGACGTCGTCGAAGCCCGTGGTGCGCTCCGCGATGTAGTCCTTGTCGACCAGGCCCTCGTCGAGGGCGAGGAAGAGCATCCCGTTGGCGAGCGCGAGGTCGCTGCCGGGCTGCGGCGCGAGGTGCAGACCGGCGACGTCCGCAGTCGCCGTACGACGGGGGTCGACGACGATGAGCTCGCCCCCGCCGTCGAGCATCCGCTGAAGGTGCTGCACGAACGGGGGCATCGTCTCGGCGGGGTTGCTGCCGACCAGCAGGATGCAGTCGGCGTCGCCGAGGTCGGCCAGTGGGAAGGGCATCCCGCGATCGATCCCGAAGGCGCGGTTGCCGGCCGCGGCGGCCGAGCTCATGCAGAAGCGGCCGTTGTAGTCGATCTGAGAGGTGCGCAGCGCCACCCTCGCGAACTTGCCGAGCAGATAGGCCTTCTCGTTCGTGAGCCCGCCGCCGCCGAAGACAGCGACCTTGTCCCGGCCGCCCTGCTGTGCCGCTGTGATTCCCGTCACGATCCGGTCGAGCGCCTCGTCCCAGGTCGCCTGCCGAAGCGGGCCGCCCTTGCGGTCACGCACCAGCGGCGACGTCAGCCGCTCCGGGCTGCGCAGCAGGTCTGCGGAGGTCCAGCCCTTGCGGCACAGGCCGCCAGCACCCGCGGCGACCTCACCGGATGCGGACACCGTCATGGCGCACTGCAGCGCGCAGTAGGGACAGTGAGTGGCAGCGGGCACACAGCAACCTTGAGTGCTGGGTGTCTCACCCCCGTGTCCCGACTGTGTCAGGCATGTGACGTCGTCCTCAATGTCGGCAGCTCACGATGTGCGCGGCTGCGTGACACCTCGGGGAAACAGCGAGGTAACGAGACACCCTCACCGTGGTGGTGTGGACGACCTTCCCCTGTCGGGCTTCACCGTGGCGGTGACGGCTGCGCGCCGTCGTGAGGAGCTCAGCAACCTCCTGGAGCGTCGTGGTGCCCGGGTCATCGAGGCACCCGCGATCCGCATCATCCCGACCGGTGACGACGACCTGCTGCGTGCGGCCACGGAGCTCTGCGTCACTGAGCCACCCGACGTCGTCGTCGCCACCACGGGCATCGGGTTCCGCGGGTGGATGGAGGCAGCTGACGGTTGGGGGCTCGGCGAGCCGCTGCGTGCCCAGCTGCAGCAGGCGGAGCTCCTGGTGCGCGGCCCGAAGGCCAAGGGAGCCGTGCGCGCAGCGGGGCTCGCCGAGGCGTGGTCCCCGGACAGCGAGTCGACCGACGAGGTGCTCGAGCGGCTCCTCGCCGAAGGCGTCCAGGGTCGGCGGATCGCGGTTCAGCTGCACGGCGAGCCGCTTCCTGACTTCCGCAGCGCGCTCACGGAGGCAGGTGCGACGGTCGTCGAGGTCCCTGTCTACCGCTGGGTTCCCGCCGCCGACATCAAGCCGCTGCGGCGCCTGGTGGAGCAGGTCGCGACGAAACAGGTCGACTGCGTCACCTTCACCTCCGCGCCCGCGGTCGCGAGCATGCTCAAGGTCGCGGACAGCGACGGTCGCTGCGACGCGTTGCTCGCGGCGATGCGCACCGATGTCCTCGCTGCCTGCGTTGGACCGGTCACGGCGGCGCCCCTGCAGCGGCTCGGCGTCCCGACCGTGCAACCCGAGCGCTCCCGGCTGGGGGCCCTGGTCCGCACGGTCGTCGAAGAGCTCCCGGTACGGCGGACCCGCGCCATCTCCGCCGGCAGCCATGAGCTGCGGCTGCGCGGCCACAGCGTGCTCGTCGACGGTGCTGCGGTTTCGCTGACCGCGCGCCAGGCCGCTGTCCTGTCCGCTCTCGTCGGCAGCGAGGGCCGGGTCCTGTCCCGTGCCGAGCTGCTCAAGCTGGCATGGCACGACGAACTGGCCGACGAGCACGCGGTCGAGATGACCGTCGCACGCCTCCGCAGTGCACTGGGTCCGGCCGGCAGCGTCGTCCAGACCGTCGTGAAGCGCGGCTACCGACTGGCCGTCTCACAGCCCTGATCCGCGAGCGTGCAAGCAATGTGACAGCCGGCGTCACCGTCTGACACGTCCACGTTTCCCGCCGTACCTAGCGTCCGTCGGTAACACCGAAACCCCTACTGGAGGAACTCAGATGACGGCAACGCTCGATCAGGTCGCAACCCCCAGCAGGTGGGTGCAGGAGTGGGAGCCGGAGAACCCAGCCTTCTGGGAAGCCACGGGAAAGAAGGTGGCCCGGCGCAACCTGATCGTGTCGATCCTGGCCGAGCACATCGGGTTCTCGATCTGGACGATGTGGTCGGTGCTGGTGCTCTTCCTCGGCATCAAGTACGGCTTCCCCGGGCCGAAGAACGTCGGCAAGGCCATGTTCGAGGGCCACCTGGTCACCAAGGCCGACGTCGCCCACGCGGCGGCCGACAAGTTCCTGCTCATCTCGATCCCCGCGGCGATCGGCTCCTTCGTCCGACTGCCCTACACCTTCGCCGTGGCGAGGTTCGGCGGGCGCAACTGGACGGTCATCAGCGCGTCGCTGCTGCTGGTCCCGCTCGTCACCACGTACTTCGTGCTGAAGCCCGGCGTCTCCTACGGCACGCTGCTGATCTGCGGCGCGCTCGCCGGCGTCGGTGGCGGCAACTTCGCCTCCTCGATGGCCAACATCAACGCCTTCTACCCGGACCGCCTCAAGGGCCGCGCCCTCGGTCTCAACGCCGGCGGCGGCAACCTCGGCGTCGCCGCGGTCCAGCTCGTCGCGCTCGGGGTCATCACCTACCGGGGCAAGCTGACCGCAGACCCGCGCACCATGCTCAAGATCTACATCCCGCTCGTGGTCGTCGCCGCGCTGCTCGCCTGGCTGTTCATGGACAACCTGGCTGGTGCGAAGAACGCCCGGCACGCGATGCGCGACGTCTGCAAGGACCCGCACACCTGGGTGATGTCGTTCCTCTACATCGGCACGTTCGGGTCGTTCATCGGGTTCGGCTTCGCTTTCGGCCAGGTGCTCACGACGCAGTTCAAGGCAGACTTCCCGACGCCCCTCGACGCGGCGTACCTGACCTTCCTCGGCCCGCTCATCGGATCTCTCATCCGCCCGGTCGGAGGCTGGCTGGCCGACCACCTCGGCGGCGCCCGTGTCACCGCGGTGAACTTCGTGCTCATGGCCGGCGCCGCCAGCGTCGTGCTCGCCGCGTCGCAGCAGAAGTCGCTAAACCTCTACATGGTCGGTTTCGTCACCCTGTTCACGCTGTCCGGCATCGGCAACGGGTCCACGTACAAGATGATCCCG
>JBHEMB010000521.1:0-19035 GCA_046262855.1 Mycobacteriales bacterium
ATCCCTGATAAGGATGAGGCCGGAGGTTCAAGTCCTCCCAGGCCCACCAGCACGCCCTCACCCCGGAGGTGGCACCAGACGTGGCCAGCACCGCGCGCAAGCCGGTCGTGCTCGTCGTCCTGCTCGGAGCGGCCGCTGCCCTCGCACGGCGCATCCGCTCCCAACGGGCCGAGCGCGACGTCTGGAAGACCGCCACGAAGGAGCCCGACCTCCGCTGAGGGACGCGGGGCCATAGCTCAGTGGTAGAGCAGCGCCTTTGCAAGGCGAAGGTCCGGGGTTCGAATCCCCGTGGCTCCACCGAACATCGAAGCAGGGCCAGAAGCCGAAGGACCAGTCCGGCGGCGAGCCGCGCACGCCCGTTCGGATCAACCCACGCATAGCGGCGCGACAGCCGGGTGAGCGAGATTCCCGCCGATCGGCCCTCACCTTTTCGGGCTGCTGTGCCGAAGCACCTGATGCAGGCCTGCGGCGGCAGGGCTGTCACGACGAGGAGCACCCAGCGCCTCGCCGCTGCTTGGGGCAATGCAGGGAGTGCACATGAGCTTGGGCGGAGCGTGCCTGCTCCGCACCACACGGGCACGTGCGGTGCGCGGCGCCTCTGCGCTGCTGCTCACGGCCACGCTCGCCTCCACGGGCCTGGTCGCGCTGGCGACGCCGGCGCACGCCCTCGAGCCGCCGCCCGTCATCAGCAGCCCCACCGCGGGCGTCACGTCCAACGACCGATCGCCTGTCGTCACGTTCACGGGCACGGCCCTGCAGTACGAGTGCGCCGCGGCTCCCGTCGGCGATCCCAGCCCGGCGTACCTCGACTGCTCCAGCCCGTGGCAGGTACCCACCCTGACCAGTGACGGGACCTACTCGCTCTCGGTGCGCGAGAAGTCGTTGCTCAACGACGGCACGCCGGCCAGCGTCGACTACACGCTCGACACGGTCGCTGACCTCACCGTCACGCCGCCCGCCTCGCCGGACAACGACCCGCGGCCCACGTGGGGCATCTCCGTCGAGCCGTCGGGCAGCGCCAGCTGCTCACTGGACGGCGCGCCGGCAGTGAGCTGCACGGGAGGCTTCACCCCCGGCGCTGACCTGTCCGAGGGCAGTCACACCCTCGACGTCACGGCAACCGACCCCACCGGCAACAACGCGGTCCCGTCGTCGACCAGCTACGTGCTGGACACGGCGGCGCCGGGCGAGCCCACGGTCAGCGGCGCGAGCGGGACCGGCAACGACACCAGCCCGAGCTGGACCTGGACCAACCCGGACGGCGCCGCCGCCCTGTGCACCCTCACGACACCGGCCGGTGCCGGTGCCGAGACGCCGTGCAGCAGCCAGACGTCGTTCACGAAGAGCGTGTCCGCGGAGGGCGACTACCAGCTGGCCGTCGTCCTCAAGGACGCGGCCGGAAACCGCAGCCCGGCGGGGACGGGACCCGTCTACACCCTCGACACAACACCGTCGGCTCCGGCGGTCTTCAGCTCCGGACCCAGCGGTTCGGGCACCACCGCGTCGGTGACGTGGACCTTCTCCGAGCCGGGCGCCACGAGCACCTGCCGGCTCGTCGGGGCGGTCAGCGGCGTTGCCTCGAACGGGGCCTGCTCCTCACCGCATGCTGTCACCCTGCCCGGCGACGACAGCTGGACCCTGGTCGTGACGGAGGACGACGGCTACGGCAACACCGTCGACACCACCAGCTCCCCGTACGTCCTCGACACCACCGGCCCGGACGCACCCGTTGTGACCGCGCCGAGCGGCTTGTCGAACAACCGGGTTCCCCACATCACCTGGGCCGGGGACATGCCGACGACCGCCCGGTGCCGGTGGCAGAGCACAGCCGGCGGCGTCACGACCGACGGTCCGTGGACGCCCTGCGACACGAACTTCTTCGACCCGACGTTGCCGGGCGACGGCAGCTACGTCTTCCAGGCCGTGTTGACCGACCCGCTCGGCAACGTGGGCCAGATCGGCACCAGCTCGGGCAGCTACGTGTACGACGGGACGGCACCCAGCCCGCCGGCGCTCACGACACCGGCGACGCCGGGCAACGACACCACGCCGACCGTCACCTTCACGCCTGAGACACCAGGCGGTACGGCGGCGTGCACCTTCTACAGCGGCAGTACGCCGCTGGCGACCCCCACCTGGACCGACTGCACCAGCGGCTCGTACGCGCCCACGTTGGCCGGCGATGGCCAGTGGACGCTGGCCGTCACCCTCTCTGATGCCGCGGGCAACACCTCGTCCCCGTCGACCTTCGCGTACCTGCTGGACACCAGCGCGCCGACGGCAGTGCTGATCACCGGTCCCAGCGGCCCGAGCAGCTCGCGCACCCCGAGCTGGACCCTGGACGGCGACGCCACCACCACGATCACCTGTGAGCTGCTGGCGGGAAGCCCGCCCTCCGGAAGCAGCGTCGCAGGCGTGACCCCGTGCGCCACGAGCTACCCCGCAGACCTCACGGGTCAGCCGGACGGGACCTACACCCTCAGAGTCACGTCGCTCGACGACGCCGGCAACGAGACGGTCAGCACAGCGACGTACGAGCTCGACACCACCGCCCCGGCCAGCCCGGTCGTGAGCGGCCCCACCGGGACCGGCAACGCCGTGTCGCCGTCCTGGACCTTCGCGGTCCAGACCGGCACGACCGCCGAGTGCCGGCTGGTGCAGGGACTCTCGATGAGCGCCTGGAGCGACTGCAGCAGCGGCACGTACACCGTCAACAGTCCCGCCGACGGCACGTACACGGTGGACGTCCTGGTGACTGACCTCGCCGGCAACCCGGCCGCCGTGGCCAGCAGCTCGCCGTACACCTCTGACCGGACCGCGCCAGCCCAGCCGTCGGTCACCGGGCCCAGCGGCCCGGGCAACGACCCCACACCCACCTGGACCTGGAGCGGCGAGGCCGGCGCGACGGCGACCTGCCGGCTCGACCGCGATTCCGTCATCGGCACCCCCACTGCCTGCAACTCCGGCTCGTTCCAGCCGACGCTGACCGGCGACGCGAGCTACGTGGTGGTCGTCCAGCAGATCGACGCCGCAGGCAACCCGAGCCCCAGCACCACCACCGACGCCTACGAGCTGGACACCGTCGCCCCCACCCGGCCGGTGGTCAGCGGCCCGTCAGGTGCGGCCAGCACGGCGACAGTCACCTGGACCTGGTCGGCGGAGCCTGGCGCCACCTCTTCCTGCGTGCTCGTGCGAGACGGCGTGGCAGCGGCCGCGGCAGCGTGCACGAGCGGTACTGCGGTCACCCTGCCCGGCGACGGCAGCTACGTGCTGCAGGTCACGGTGGTCGACGTCGCCGGCAACGCGAGCCCGGCGGGAGCCAGCCCGGCGTACACGCTGGACCAGACGCCGCCGCCCGCCCCGACGGTCACGACCCCGCTCAGCCCGTCGCAGGACCGCGCACCCGAGTTCCCGTTCGTCTCCGAAGCCGGCACCACCACCGAGTGCCGCTGGCGCCAGCAGGCGACGGTCGTGCGCGACTGGTCGTCCTGCTCCACGCCCTACGTGGGCGACCTCGTCGCGATGCCCGATGACGACTACGCCGTCGACGTCCGGGCGACAGACGCCTCCGGCAACACGAGTGCCTACGGAAGCTCGCTCGGCTACCGGCTCGACACCACTGCTCCGAGTGCGCCGGTCGTCACCATGCCGGCTGGTCCCTCGACGAGCACGACCCCGACGATCGCCTGGACCGCCGAGGCCGGTGCTGCGGCGACCTGCGTCCTCGACCGGGACGGCACCGCACAGCCCGCGTCGCCGTGCAGCACTCCGTGGCAGCCCACCCTCAGTGGAGACGGGGCGTGGACAGCCGCGGTCACCGTGCAGGACGCGGCGGGGAACACCAGCCTGCCGGGCAAGGCCGGGCCGTACGTCCTCGACACGACCGCGCCGAGCGAGCCGGTGGTCACGGCACCACCCAGCCCCGGTCGTGACCAGCAGCCGGTGTGGAACGCGACCCTGACGGCCGGTGACAGCGCGGAGTGCTCCACCACGGAAGGTGCCCGCACCGTCTCCGACTGGGCGGCGTGCAGCTTCCCCCTCACTACCGATCTGAGCGGCGAGCCGGACGGGACGTACACGCTGTCGGTGCGGGCCGTCGACGAGGTGGGTCTCACGAGCACCGCTGGATCGGCCAGCTACGTGCTCGACACCACTGCGCCCGACGCGCCGACCGTCACGGCTCCGTCCAGCCCGAGCCAGACCACGTCGCCGTCCTTCCGGTTCGCCGGTGAGGCCGGCAGTACAGCGACCTGCACGGTGACCTCAGCCGGGAAGACCGTGTCCGGTCCGGTGGCCTGCTCGGATCCCGTGGCCGTCGACCTGTCCGGCCAGCCGGACGGGACCTACACCCTCGCCGTCGAGCTGACCGACGAAGCGGGCAACCCCGGCGCTGCGGGCACCGCGTCCTACGTGCTCGACCGGGCCGCTCCTGCCGCTGCGGTGTTCACCGCGAAACCGGCATCGCCGGCGCCGCTGACCACCCCGTCGTGGAGCTTCACCGCTGAGGACGGGGCCACGACCACCTGCACGGTCACGAGCTCCTCCGGCGGTGCCGTCAGCTCCGGGCCCTGCACCAGTCCGTTCACGGCCAGCCTCGGTGGTGACGACACCTACACGCTGACGGTCACCGCGACCGACGCGGCGGGCAACACCGGTCCAGGCGTCAGCGACGACTACGTGCTCGACACCGCGGCCCCGGCACCGCCGACCGTGACCGCGCCGGACTCACCCAGCCAGAGCACCACACCCTCGTGGGCAGTGTCCACAGCAGAGGGCACCAGCAGCTGCCAGCTCACCAGCGACGGCTCGGTCGTGGTCCCGTGGACCGACTGCTCCACCGGCTTCTCGACGACCCTCACCGGTCCCGACGGGACCTACACCTTGGCTGCCACCACGACCGACACGGCAGGCAACACCTCGGCAGTCGTGACCAGCAGCTACGTGCTGGACCGTTCGGCCCCGGAGCCGGCGCTGCTCGTCGCGCCGGCCTCGCCGGCAACGGGGCGGCAGCCCGTCTTCACCGTCACCGGGTCCGAGCCGGGGCTGACGGCGACCTGCACCGTGAACGGGCCGTCGGCACCGGTCGTCGGCGCCACCTGCTCCGCCCCCCCGGCGGGTGCGCCGTTCACCGCAGACCTCACCGGCGCTCCCGACGGCAGCTACACCCTCACGGTGACGGTCCGGGACGCGGCCGGGAACACCGCCGACGCGACATCGGCGCCGTACGTGCTGGACACCACGGCCCCGAGCGCGGTTCTCGTGACCGCTCCGACGTCGCCCGCGCCCGATCGAGTCGTGACGTGGACGCTGGTCGGCGACACCGACGCTGCGTTGGAGTGCCGGTTCCAGGCGGCTACTGCCTTCTCCACGTGTCCGGGCTCTTCCGGCGGACAGGGAAGCTTCACCGCCGACCTCACCAGTGCGACGGACGGCACCTACGTGCTGACGGTCCGCTCCAAGGACGCCGCCGGCAACCTCGGCCCTGAGGTGTCGAGCTCCTACGTCCTCGACACCGTGGCGCCCGCGGCCCCTACCGGTGTCCGGGTCGGGCACTTCTCCCCGAGCAACGCGACCGCCGTCAGCTGGACCTTCACCGGTGACGCGGACTCCACGGCGCTGTGCACGCTGCTGTCGGCCACGGCCATCGTGACACCCGAGCGCGCCTGCAGCTCACCGGTCGCCGTCGACCTGAGCCAGCAGCCGGACGGCACCTACACGCTGTCCGTGCGCTCGGCCGATGTCGCCGGCAACATCGGACCGGCCAGCTCGGGCAGCTACGTCCTGGACCGCACCCCTCCCGCCGCCCCCGTGATCACGAAGACACCGGGCTCGCCGAGCCCAGTCGTCACGCCGGTCTGGAACGTCGAGACCAGCGACCCACGCGACCTGCTCGAGTGCAGGTTGGTGGGTCTGCCTGGCTCGGCCTGGGCCGGCTGCAGCGACCCGGTCGGCTACGACCTGAGCCCGGCGACCAGCGGGAGCTTCACCCTCCAGGTGCGCGAGACGGATGCCGCCGGCAACGTCAGCCCCGTTGTCTCGGCGCCCACGTACGTGCTGGACAGCAACGCGCCGGTCCCGCCCGAGGTGAGCCCGCCCTTGCGCTCACCGGGGAACTCGACCACACCGGTGTTCCGGATCGCCAAGGGGGCTGGCTCGGACGAGGCACTCACCTTGCGCTGCTCGGTGACCCGCTTCGACGGTCTCGCGGCGTCGGCCTCGCCGTGCGCGTTCGGCGACAACACGGTGGCGCTCACGGGTATCGCCCCGCGGGTGCAGGGCCTGGTGTCGCTGTCCGTGCAGGGCAAGGACGCCGCCGGCAACCTCAGCGGCACCGCCACGGCCTCCTACCTGTTCGACAGCATCCCGCCGCCTTCGGCGGTGATCAGGCCGCTGCTCTCCGACGTCGGCACGAGTCCGCGCGTCACCTGGAGCTTCGGCCTCCCCCCCGGGACGTCGGCCCTGCTGACCAGCGATCACCGAGCGCACCTGGGCACGACGGGCGTCGTCTTCAACTGCCAGCTGGTCAAGGCACGGGTTGCTCCCTCCTTCGCGAAGTCGACGCGCTGCACCTCGCCGCACACCGAGCTGCTGACCCAGACAGGGACCTGGACGTTCTGGGTGTGGGCCGTGGATGCCGCCGGCAACCTGGCGGCGCCGGCCTCGTCGAGCTACACGTTCGTGTCCCCGGTGCCCGCGGTGACAGACCTTCGTACGCCGGCCAGCGGTCCGAACAGCCATCCCACGTGGACGTTCACCGTGCCGCCCGGCTACAGCGCGGCCTGTCTGCTCTCGAACGCGAACAACGCTGTGCTGGCCCAGGGCAGCTGCAGCACCGGGCGCTACACGGCCGACCTGTCGGCGCAGCCGTACGGGTCCTACACCGTGACCGTCCAGCTGGTGAACAGCCGGGGTGACGAGGGTCCGTTCACCAGGAGCACTCCCTACGGCTACCGGGCAGCCGGCAGCTCCGGCCCTGTCATCGTCGTGCCACCCTCGCGCGGCTCCGTCACACCGGCATCGCCAGCTGCCCCGGCCTCGACCGGCAAACCGCACCGAGGCGGCCCGTCGCGGCCGACCGGCCCGGCCACGTCGGCAGCGGGCCTCGGCGGAAAGCACGGGGGCGCGAAGGCCGCTCTCCCGGTCCCGACACCGGGCACGTTCATCACCACCGAGGTGCCGAAGGCCATCGGAAACACCCTCGCCGAGGTGGCGCGAAAGCCCACGATCCCCCTCCTGCTGCTCGCAGTCGTGGTTGGCTTCTTGTTGCTTCAGAACCGCATCGACCAGCGTGACCCCAAACTCGCGTCGGCGCCCGTAGGAGCGGAGCCGGAACTGGACTTCGGTCCTGCTCCGAACATCCGCGGACTGGAAGGGGGTGCTCCGGCGTGACTCGAGTTGCGACCCTGCCCGGAGACGCCGTTCCGGTCACCGAGCGCTTCCGCATCACCCAGTGGCTGCGGCTCGCAGCCGTCGGCCTGGTGCTGCTCTGCAAGCTGATGGCGGCGGATGCGCTGCTCCCCGACCGAGACGACCTGGTCCCGTGGACGCTGGGCTTCCTCGGGCTCACGGCGATTGCCGAGGTGCTGGCGCGGGTCAACCCGAAGCGGACGCTGCTGCTGTTCAGCGGCATGCTCATGGTCGACGGCGTGTGGCTGGCCTGGGCGGCCTACCTCACGGGCGGGACGACCAGCCCGCTGCGGTACGCAATGCTGCTCCACCTCGGTGCCGTCTGCCTGCTCGCCTCCTACCGCACCGGCATCAAGCTCGCCGTCTGGCACTCGCTGCTGCTGTTCACCATCCGCAACATGGTCGCCGGGCACGTCATCAGCGAGACGGCTCCGGCGAACCTCACCGGGTACGGCTCGGCAGACCACCGGCTCGCGATCTTCACCATCGTGCTGTGGCTCGTGGCCATCTCGACGAGCACGCTGTCGGCGATCAACGAGCGCGAGCTGCGCCGCCGCCGTGGAGACCTCGAGGCACTGACCAGCCTGGCCGAGCAGATCGAGCGCACCGACGACTCCAGCTCCGTCGCGCGCACCCTGCTCGACGCCGCGGTCACCACCTACGACTTCCCGCGCGGCGTGGTGCTGGCCAGCGCGGAGGGGCACCTGCCACTGCTCGCCTCGTACGGCCTCGACGAGGACCTGGCCCGTCGGCCCGGTCGGCCCGGTCCGTCCCTGGTCGTGGCGCAGGCCCACGAGTCGAAGGCCACTGTCCTCGTCCGCGGCCTGAACGCCGAGGCCGACCCCTGGCTGGCGCGGCTGCTGCCCGGAGCGTCCAACCTCGTCGTGGTCCCGCTGTCGGCGGAGGGCCGGTCGCTCGGAGCCCTCGTCGTGGAGCACACCGGCGGCCAGCGCATCCAGCGCCGCGTCGTCACCGGCCTCGAGCGCTCCGCCTCCTATGCGGCACTCGCGCTGCGCAACGCCTGGCTCCTCGAGCAGGTGCAGCGGCTGGCCGCGACCGACGGCCTGACCAAGATCGCGAACCGCCGTACCTTCGAGGCGACCCTCGAGCGCGAGGTGGCACGCGCGACCCGCAGCGCGGAGCACGTCAGCCTCGTCATGGTGGACATCGACCACTTCAAGGCGCTCAACGACAGCCATGGTCACCAGGCCGGCGACGAAGTGCTGCGCAACGTCGCAGCTGCGCTCTCGTGCGAGTGCCGTGACTTCGACACCCCGTCCCGGTACGGCGGCGAGGAGTTCGCGGTCATCCTGCCCGGCTGCGGCCCGGAGGAAGCCATCGACATCGCGGAGCGGCTGCGCCTTGCCGTGTCGGCCGCCCCCGCCATCGTCCCGATCACGGCCTCGGCCGGAGTGGCGACGTACCCGTCCCACGCCGGGGACGCCGACACCCTGGTCCGGGCTGCCGATGAGGCGCTGTACCGCTCCAAGCACGCCGGCCGCAACCGCACCACCGTGAGCGAGGGCGTCCCGCCCGAGGCCCAGGTCGATGCGCTGCTGCGCAGGGCGGTCAGCCAGCGACTCGGCCGCGCCGTCACCACCCCCGACAGCGACGTCGTGCCACCGACCCCTCGCCGCGCGGACTCCCCTTAGCTGGCCGCCCCCGCACGGACGAGGGTTTCGTGCCCAGCCCGCCGGCACCCCGAAGATCATCGTGGCGCCCCAGCAGCCAGATCCGGCCACCCGCTTCCACTTTGATCATGACCGCCGCCGTCTTCCATGATCAAAGTGGAGGCCAGGCGCCATATGTGGCGTGGGCGGCCACACGATGATCATGAGGGGGGCTGCGGGTCGGCCTGCGCTCGTGGTCAGCACCGCAGCCGGTACGGCCCGCGCCGGCCCACCCGGGCCTGCCCGGCGAAGGGCCGCATAGATTGGCAGGGCCTGATCCCGACTGGAGGGGAGCCTTCGTGGCCACCTTTGCGACCTTGTCCACCAACCGCGGCGACATCCGCGTGGAGCTCTTCCCGAACCACGCGCCCAAGACGGTCAAGAACTTCGTGGGCCTCGCCGACGGCAGCGGTGAGTGGACCAACCCCCGCACCGGTAGCCAGGGCGAGGGCCCGCTCTACTCCGGAACGGTCTTCCACCGGGTCATCGACGGGTTCATGATCCAGGGCGGCGACCCGCTCGGCACCGGCACGGGCGGCCCCGGCTACCGCTTCAACGACGAGATCCACCCGGAGCTGCAGTTCTCGAAGCCCTACCTGCTGGCCATGGCCAACGCCGGCCCGGGCACGAACGGCTCGCAGTTCTTCATCACGGTGGCAGCGACGCCGTGGCTGAACACCAAGCACACGATCTTCGGTGAGGTCGCCGACCAGGCCAGTCGCGACGTGGTCGACGCCATCGCCAAGACGCCGGTCGGCGCCATGGACCGTCCGCGCGAGGACGTCGTCATCAACCAGATCACGATCGAGCAGGACAGCTGACCGAGAGCGCGGCTCCCCCGGTCTGCTACCGCCACGGCGACCGGGAGACCTACGTCAGCTGCACCCGGTGCGGCAACCCGATCTGCCCTGACTGCATGCGGCAGGCGTCCGTCGGCTTCCAGTGCCCGGACTGCGTGAAGCAGGGCAACAAGAGCATGCGGCCGACCAAGGCGGCGTACGGCGGAAGGGCGCGCAGCGCCCCGTACGTCACCTACGCCCTGATCGCGATCAACGTCGTCATGCTGCTGGCCACTGCATCGGGCGCCGGCCTGCTGCAGGGGGACACGTCGAACGCGCTGTTCCGCAAGCTGGCGCTCATCCCCCACGGCTACCGGTTCGTCGACGGCGACGGTGCCCTGGTCGTCCAGCACGGCGTCGCCGACGGCCAGTACTACCGGCTGCTCACATCGACGTTCCTGCACTTCGGCGTGATCCACCTGGCCCTCAACATGTACGGCCTGTACCTGCTGGGGCCCGTCCTGGAGCAGGCCTTCGGGCAGGTCCGGTTCGCGGTGACCTACCTGCTGTCCGGGCTGGGCGGTGCAGCGCTGTCCTACGCGCTCGGACCGCAGTACGAGATCGCTGCGGGAGCGTCGGGTGCCGTCTTCGGGCTCTTCGGGGCCTTCTACATCCTCGGCCGCAGGCGCAACCTGGACGTCAGCGCGATCACGACGACGATCGCCCTGAACCTGGTGCTCAGCTTCTCGCTGTCCGGCATCGACTGGCGTGGCCACGTGGGCGGGTTGATCGCCGGTGCCGGACTCGCCTGGGTGATCGTCTACGCCCCCGACACCAAGCAGCGCAGCGCCTACCAGGCGGCCGGTGTCGGCGTGGTTGCGCTGGTGATCTTCGGCATGGTCGTCGCGAGGACCGCGCAGCTCACCTGACGCGCAGCCCGTCCAGCGCGGCGAGCACCTCCTCGACCGGCGCCCCCAGCCGGCGCGCTGACAGCACGACCACATGCTCGCCGAGGTCGATCTCGAGCAACGTGCTGCGCCGGTCCCGGACCGTCCGCAGCCGCTGCACCTGTCCCCAGCCCGCGCTGATCCGCCGTACGCCGTCGAGGACGGCGATGCCGTCCGCGTCCGCCGCCAGGACCGGGGTCAGCAGCCAGTCCCGGAGACCGAAGCCGGCAGCGCACAGCGCGGCCGGGACCAGGATGACCCAGCCGAGGTGATCGACCAGCGGCAGCGAGGCGAGCAGCACCGCAGCCGCGACGAGCTCCGCGACCCCCCAGCCCCGCCGCGGGCCCCACTGCTGAAGAGATATCAACACTGTGGGTATCTCCTGGGGAGAACTACACCGATGTAAGAGTCCTCAGCGCGCTCAGCGCCACTGCGTCGACATCGCGAAGCCGGCCACGATGAAGCCGAAGCCGATCAGCAGGTTGTAGTTGTCCAGCCCGCCCACCAGCGGCATCGAGGAGCCGACCATGTAGAAGACGACGAGCCACGCCACGCCGATGAGCATCAGGCCGAGCATCACCGCCGGGACCCACACCGGGCTCGGCCCCTTCTTCTTGGTCGGCGACAGGTTCGGCGGCGGGACGTAGACGGCCTTCTTCCGCTTCTTGGACTCGGGCACGTCCTTTGACCTCCTGCGCTGTTCGGTGGAGTTAGCGTATCGGAGTGCCCCCCGGTTCCGAGCGCTCCCGCGGCTGGCGCGTGCTCGTGCCGGTGACGGCCATGCTGGCCGGGTTGCTGTTCGCCGCGAGCGCCTCGACGGCGCGGGGGACGGACCTGCGCGCTGGGCGGTTCTCGGACCTCACCGGGCTCATCGACGACTCGAGCAAGAGCGTCCGCAAGCAGGAGCAGCAAGCCGCCGCCCTGCGCCGGGAGGTCGGTGCCGCGACGCAGAGCGCGGCGAACGGGTCCTCCACGGTGGCTGCGGAGAAAGCCCGCAGCGACGCGCTGCTCAGCGCCGCCGGGCTGCAGGCGGTCCGCGGGCCAGGTCTCAGCGTCAGCCTGGACGACGCGCCGACCCGCACGAACGGCCAGGCACCCGCGAGCGACAACCCCGACGACCTGGTCGTTCACCAGCAGGACGTCCAGTCGGTCATCAACGCGCTGTGGGCCGGCGGCGCCGAGGCCATGACGCTGATGGGCGAGCGGATCGTGTCCACCAGTGCAGTCCGGTGCGTCGGCAACACGCTGCTCGTCCAGGGCCGGCTGATCGGGCCGCCCTTCGTGATCAAGGCCATCGGTGACGTGCGCGGCATGCGGGCGGCGCTGCAGGTGGAGCCGGGCGTCGCCCTGTTCCTGCGGTACGTCGACGACTACGGCCTGCGCTACGACGTGGTGTCGCTCTCGACACTGCACCTGCCGGCGTACGACGGCCCGCTGGACCTGCCGCACACGGTCTCGTCGCGATGACGGCGGCCCGGTGACGGTCGGGGACAGGCTCCGCTGGTTTGTGCGCGGCGTGGGGCAGACGCTCATCACCCTGGGTGTCGTCGTCCTGCTGTTCTGCGCCTACGAGCTGTGGATCACCGGGCTCTACACCAAGCAGCAGCAGCGCGACCTCGGCAAGGGCTTGGACCGGACCTGGCAGCAGACCCGGGCACCGAACCCGCTGCGGCCGCTGCCCTACGCGGTGGGCAAGGGCATCGCCCGGATCTGGTTCCCGACGCTGGGCAAGGACGTCCACTACGTCGTGGTCGAGGGCGTAACGACGCACGACCTGCGGAAGGGGCCGGGTCACTACCCCACGAGCGCCCGGATCGGGGCGGTCGGCAATGTTGTCATCAGCGGGCATCGCACCACGTACCTGGCCCCGTTCAACCGGGTGGACGAGCTGCACACCGGTGACCCGATCGTCCTCGAGACGCAGGGGTTCTGGTTCACCTACACCGTCGACTCGGAGACCGTGGTCAAGCCCAGCGCCATCGAGGTCACCTACCCGGTGCCGTACCACCTGGGCGAGCGACCGACGCAGCGGTTGCTCACGCTGACCACCTGCAACCCGAAGTACTCGGCCCGAACGAGACTCATCGTGCACGCCACCCTGGCGGTACCGCTGGCCAAGGGCCCAGGCGTCGTCCCGCCGGCGCTGGCGGCTGTGCTGAGGACGGGCTGATGTACGTCTGGATCTGGCGGCACCTGCCCGGCCCGCTCGCGCTGCGGCTGCTGCTGGCCGCCCTGCTGCTCGCCGCCGCCGTGGCGCTGCTGCTGTTCGTGATCTTCCCGTGGATCGAGCCGCAGCTGCCCTGGAACGACGTCACCGTGGACGGCGGCTAACCCGTTCGGCGCAGCCCGGTCATCGGTGCCCGGCGGTCCGATCTGCCACACTTGCACGGACCGCGAGCGGTCCTCTTACGTGTCCTTCAGCTCCTGTCGTGCGTGCACGTCCCGTGCACGGAGAGGCGTCATCGTGCCCGCCCCCAGTTCGTCTGCCACCAACAAGACACCCGCCAAGAAGGCGGCTGCGAAGAAGACAGCCGCCGCGCCGGTGACGCGACCCGCAACTGCCGAGAAGGCGGCCGCGAAGAAGGCCGTGGACAAGGCCGTGACGAAGGCCGCGAGGAAGGCCCCTGCCAAGACGGTCGCCCCCGCGGCGGCCACGGCAACGGTGTGTTACGCGGACAAGCCCTGGGTTGCCCACTACCCGCCCGGCGTGCCCGGGTCCTACCTGTTCCCGACCACTCCAGTGACCCGGCTGCTCGACGACGCCGCGGCCTCGTACCCGACGCACGTGGCCCTCGCCTTCCTCGGCGCGAAGACGACGTACAAGGACCTGAAGGACCACGTCGACCGGTTCGCCGGCGCGCTCACTGCCCTCGGGGTGCAGAAGGGCGACCGGGTGGCGCTCGTCCTGCCCAACTGCCCGCAGAACGTCATCGCGTTCTTCGCCGCGATGCGCCTCGGTGCGGTGGTGGTCGAGCACAACCCCCTCTACACCGAGCCCGAGCTTGCCCATCAGCTCGCCGACTGCGGCGCCAAGGTCGTGGTCTGCCTCGACCGGGTGTACGACAAGGTCGCGAAGGTCAAGAAGGACACCGCTGTCGAGACCATCATCACGACCTCGCTCGCGGACTGGCTTCCGAAGGCGAAGCAGCTGCAGCTGCGGCTGCCGTTGAAGAAGGCGCAGCGAATGCGAGCCGAACTGTCGGCGGTGCTCCCGCGCGCGGCGAACGTCAAGGACTTCAGCGCGGTCCTGAAGGCCGCCAGTCCCGTCACCCGGCAGGAGCCGGTCGAGACCACCGACCTCGCGCTGCTGCAGTACACCGGCGGCACGACCGGCCTGGCCAAGGGTGCGAGGCTCAGCCACGGCAACCTGGTCAGCAACGCGTACATGAACCGGCTCTGGGACACCGACGCCAAGGGCGGCTCCGAGGTCACGCTGGCCGCGATCCCGCTGTTCCACGCCTACGGCCTCACCGTCGCGATGGCCAACACCATCCTGCTCGGCGGCACCTTGGTCCTCATCCCGAAGTGGGACCTCGACCTCGTCTTCGACACCATCGCCGACTGGAAGCCGACGCTGTTTCCGGCGGTTCCCCCGATGTACAAGGCAATCGCGGACCACCCGAGGGCCAAGACCACCGACCTGCGGAGCATCCGGCTGTGTGTCTCCGGCGCGATGAAGCTGCCGGCCGAGATCGCCGACCACTTCACGCGCGTCTCGGGTGCGACCCTCATCGAGGGCTACGGCATGACGGAGACCTCGCCGTCGACGCACGCCAATCCCACGGACGGGAGCGGCAAGCCCGGTTCGATCGGCCTGCCGCTGCCGGGCACCTCGGCGAAGATCGTCGACCAGGACGACTCCTCGAAGGAGGTGCCGGTGGGCCAGCCGGGCGAGCTCGCGATCGCCGGCCCGCAGGTGTTCTCCGGCTACTGGGGACGGGATGACCAGGAGGGCGTGTTCACCGAGGACGGCTACGTCCTCACCGGCGACGTCGCCGTGATGGACCCGGAGGGGTTCTTCTTCATCGTCGATCGCAAGAAGGAGCTCATCATCGCGGGCGGGTTCAACATCTACCCGTCGGAGGTGGAGGAGGTCCTGTTCCGGCTCGACGGCGTGCAGGACGCAGTGGTCATCGGCGTGCCGGACAAGTACCGCGGCGAGACCGTCAAGGCTTTCGTCGTGAAGGCTGCTGGGTCGAAGCTCACGGAGGACGACGTCGTCGCGCACTGCGAGGCCGCGCTGACGGCGTACAAGGTCCCGAAGCTCGTCGAGTTCCGGACCGAGCTGCCACGCAACACCGTCGGCAAGGTGCTGCGCAGGGTGCTCGTCGAGGAGGAGAAGGCCAGGCAGGCCGGTAGCGCGAAGCCTGCCTCGGTGCCCGCCAGCGCCGCTGCTGCCAAGAAGGCCGCGCCCGCGAAGAAGCCACCCGCCGCGAAGAAGGCTGCGCCCGCGAAGAACGCTGCGCCCGCGAAGAAGGCTGCGCCCGCGAAGAAGGCTGCGCCCGCGAAGAAGCCACCCGCCGCGAAGAAGGCCGCTACCAGGAAGCCTTGATCCCACGGCCCTGATCCCGCCCAGGGTCAGGATCAGGGAACTCGCGTGCCGGCGGCGGTAGCGTCGTCGGCGTGGTCAAGGTCCTCGTCGTCGACAACTACGACAGCTTCGTGTTCAACCTGGTGCAGTACCTCGGGCAGCTCGGCGCCGACACCGAGGTGCGCCGCAACGACGAGGTCGGGGTCAACGACGTCGACGGGTACGACGGTGTGCTGCTGTCACCGGGGCCGGGTACCCCCGAGAACGCGGGCGTCTCGGTCGAGCTCGTCGGTGCCTGCGAGGACAAGGGCGTGCCGCTGCTCGGCGTCTGCCTGGGTCACCAGGCCATTGCCGTCGCCCACGGCGCCACGGTGAGCCGGGCGCCGGAGCTGCTGCACGGCAAGACCAGTGAGGTCCAGCACCAGCACGCCGGGGTGCTGCACGCGCTGCCGTCGCCGTTCACGGCGACCCGCTACCACTCGCTGGCCGTCGAGGAAGACACCCTCCCGCACGAGCTGCAGGTCACGGGACGGACGCCCTCAGGAGTAGTGATGGCGCTGCGCCACCGGGACCGGCCGGTCGAGGGCGTCCAGTTCCACCCGGAGTCGGTGCTCACCCAGGGCGGCCACCTGCTGCTCGCGAGCTGGCTGCAGCAGTGCGGCGACCCGCAGGCGCTGGAGCGGGCACCCGCCCTGTCGGAGCGGGTCGAGGCGAAACGGCTCGCCGCCTTCGGCTGAGCGGGTGCTGTCAGGCCGTCAGGCCGTCAGGGGGTCGGTGACGGGGCCGGCGTCGCCGTCGGCCCGGGCGCGGCCGGCGCCGGTGAAGGGGGCGGTCCCGACGGGTCGTAGGCGACGTCGACGAGGATGTTGGAGCCGACCTCGGCGTAGCTGCCCACGGGGGCCTCACCGACGACGGTGCCGGGTGGTGACAGCGTGGTCGGGACGCCCCGCAGGGCGATGCCGAAGCCGGCCGCCCCGAGGGTCGCGACCGCTTGATCCTGGCTGAGCCCTCGCACGTCGGGGACGAGGTTGGTCCCTGAGGTGACGGCGACCGCGACGACCGGCTTCTGCGCCCCGGGCGCGATCTGCAGTCGCGTTCCCGCGGGCGGGTTCGTGCCGAGGACGAGGCCCGGCGGGAAGTTGCCGGGGTGCGGGTCGAGCCGGTACTTCAGCCGGGCGTCGTTGAGGGCGTTGATCGCGTCCCCGCTGCTGAGCCCGGTCAGCGCAGGGACGGTGCTCAGCAGCGGGCCCTGCGAGATGGTCAACGTGATCGCTGACCCCTTCTTCACGAGGAAGTTCTGGTCCGGGTTCATCTCGAGCACCGTGCCGGCGGGGTGCAGGTCCGGCTTCACGATCAGCTGGTCTCGGACGACGAACCCGGCGATCGCGAGCTGCTCGATGGCGGCCCGCTGCTGCAGTCCCACCACCTCCGGCGGCTTCACGAGACCGCTCGGCGTGCCGAGCAGCGCGTGCACGAACAGCCCGGTGACGACCGCCAGGACCACCGCGACACCCGCGGCGACGGAGTACACGAAAGTGCCGCTGCGGGGCACCGCCGGGGCCTCCCACACCTGCTCGGGCGCCTCCAGCAGCGGCGTCGCGTGGACGGGTCGGCCGGCCACCGCGCGCAGCAGGTCCTCGCGCATCTCGTCCGCCGACTGGTAGCGGTTGGCGGGGTTCTTCGCCATCGCCTTGAGGACGACGGCGTCGACGTCCTTGCTGAGGGCGGCGTCGAACTCCGACGGCGGCTTCGGGTTCTCCCGTACGTGCTGGTACGCCACGGCGACCGGCGAGTCCCCGGTGAAAGGTGGTGACCCCGTCACCAGCTCGTAGAGCAGGCAGCCCGTGGAGTAGATGTCGGAGCGGGCGTCGACGTGCTCGCCGCGGGCCTGCTCGGGCGACAGGTAGGCCACCGTACCGATGACCGACTCGGTGCGCGTCATCGTCGACTCGTTGCCCGCCGCGGCGCGGGCGATGCCGAAGTCCATCACCTTGACCTCGCCACGCGAGGTGAGCATGACGTTGGCCGGCTTGATGTCGCGGTGCACCATGCCGGCGGCATGGGCGACCTCGAGCGCCGAGCAGACGTCGGCAGTCACCTCGAGCGCGCGCTGCGGCAGCAGCCGCCCTTCGGTGGTGAGGATGTCTCGCAGCGTGCGCCCATGGACGTACTCCATGACGATCCACGGGACGCCGCGCTCGTCCTCGCCGGTGTCGTAGACGGCGACGATGGTGGAGGCGTCGAGCGCGGCGGCGGACTGGGCCTCGCGGCGGAACCGCGACTGGAAGGTCGGGTCGCTGGCCAGATCCGCGCGGAGGACCTTCACGGCGACGTCCCGGTCGAGGCGGATGTCGGCAGCGTGCCGCACCTCGGCCATACCGCCCCTGCCGATGACCTCACCCAGCCGGTAGCGGCCCCCCAGCACATCGCTCATGGGCGCAGGACGGCTTCCATGACCGCCTTGGCGATGGGCGCCGCGAGCTTCCCGCCGGTGGCGTCGGACCCGAGCGAGCCACCGTCCTCCACGACGACCGCAACGGCTACGACCGGGTTCTGTGCCGGCGCGAAGCCGATGAACCAGGCATGCGGCGCGGCACCCGGCCCGTGCTGCGCCGTCCCGGTCTTGCCGGCGACGGTCACCCCACCGATCTGGGCACGGGTGCCGGTGCCGTGCTGGACCACGGCGACCATCATGGCCGTCAGCTGGCTGGCGATCGACGCCGACACCGCGTGCCGATACACCTTCTGCTCAGCGCTGCCGAGCCGCGACAGGTCCGGCGCGAGCACGTCCTTCACCAGGTAGGGGCGCATCACATCGCCGTGGTTCGCGATGCCGGCGGCGACCATCGCCATCTGCAGCGGGGTGACGCGCACGTCGTACTGGCCGATCGACGACTGCGCGGTCTGCGCCTTCGTGAGGTCTTCGGGGAAGACCGAGGACGCGACCGGCTGCGGCAGGTCGAGCGAGCTGTCGCCGAAGCCGAAGGCCTCCGCCTGCCGGCGCACGACGTCCTGGCCGAGCTTCATCCCGAGCCCGCCGAACGCGGTGTTGCAGGAGATCTCGAGAGCGTTGAGCAACGTGTCGGTCCGGCCGTCGCCGCAGCGCTCGCCGCCGAAGTTGCCGAGGTTGGCGGTCGTGCCTGGCAGGTCCAGGACCGTAGGCGACGGGATGCGGGACGCCGGGCTGTAGCCGTGTGCCAACGCGGCCGCGGCCGTGATGACCTTGAACGTCGAGCCCGGCGGGTAGGTCTTCTGCACGCCGCGGTTGGTCATCGGGTCGGAGGCGAGCGCGAGCAGCCGCTTGTACGCCGCGCGGATCCCTTTCCCGTCGTGCGAGGAGATCGGGGTCGGGTCGTACGACGGCGACGTGGCTTCCGCCAGCACCGCCCCCGTCCGCGGGTCGAGGGCCACGACGGCACCGCGCTTGCCCGCGAGCCCCGCGAACGCCGCTGCCTGCGCCTTCGGCTGCAAGGTCAGCTCCACAGTCCCGCCCTTGACCTGGCGGCCGGTGATGTAGTCGGACAGCCGGCGCACGAGCAACCGCTCGTCGTCTCCCGAGAGCACCGAGTTCTCCTGGCGCTCGATGCCGGTGTAGCCGTAGACGAACGACGCGAAGCCCGTGACCGGCGCGTACTCGGCGCCCTTCGGGTACTGCCGCAGGTACTTCAGCGCGTCGTCGGTCGGGATCGACTTGGCGATGG
>JBHEMB010000522.1:0-4616 GCA_046262855.1 Mycobacteriales bacterium
GCAGTGGGCCGAGCCGTGGGAGGGCCCGCGGCGGACCGCTGTCGTGCCGATCTGGCGGCGGCCCTGGATGGCGGTCGGGTCCGGCACCTTCACCGGTGACGTGCTGGCCCGGCTCGGCGTCGACAACGTGCTGGCCGACCACCCTGAGCGGTACCCGAAGGTGCGGCTCGACGCCCTCCCGCCGTACCAGCTGGTGGTCCTGCCGGACGAGCCCTATGCCTTCTCGCCCGACGACGGGCCGGAGTGCTTCGACATGCCGAGCCGGTGCGTGAGCGGGCGGCACCTCACGTGGTACGGCCCATCGCTCGCCGAGGCGCGTGCCGTGCTGACCCGGCAGCTGCGCTAGCCGAGGCGACGGCAACCCATGGCAAGGGATACCGCACGGCGCGAGTCAGCTGAAGGAGTGCTCCGGCCCCGGGAACTGGCCGCCGCGGACCTCGTCGGCGTAGGCGCGGGCGGCGTCGCCGAGGACGCTGCGCAGGTCGGCGTAGCGCTTGGCGAGCTTCAGGCCCTTGGGCGTGAGGCCGGCCATGTCGGTCCAGACCAGCACCTGGGCGTCGCATCCCGGGCCGGCGCCGATGCCGATCGTCGGGATCGTGAGCTCCTTCGTGACGCGCTCGGCCAGGTCGGCGGGGACGACCTCGAGCACGAGGGCGAACGCGCCGGCCTCCTGCAGCGCGAGAGCGTCGTCGATGAGCTGGTGGCCTGCCTCGCCGCGGCCCTGCACCTTGTAGCCGATCGCGTTCACGCTCTGCGGGGTGAGGCCGAGGTGACCCATCACGGGGATGCCGGAGTCAGCCAGCAGTTGGACCTGGGGGACGACCCGCGCGCCGCCCTCGAGCTTGACCGCCTGCGCGCCGATCTGGAGGAACCGGACGGCGTTGTGCAGCGCCTGCGAGGGCGACTCCTGATAGCTGCCGAAGGGCATGTCCGCGACGATCAGCGGCCGCTTGGTGCCGCGGACGACACCCCGCACGAGCGGGATCATGTCCTCCATGGTCACCGGCACCGTGGTCTCGTAGCCGAGCACGTTGTTGCCGGCACTGTCACCGACGAGCAGGACGGGGATCCCGGCTTCGTCGAACAGTTGCGCCGTCAGCATGTCGTAGCTCGTGAGCATCGCCCACTTCTCGCCGCGGTCCTTGGCGTCCTGCAGGTCGCGGGTGGTGACGCGGCGGTTCACGACACCGCCGTACAGGGTCTTGAGGTCGTCCGACACAGGGTCCTCCGGGGGTCGTCTCCACGCAGCTGTCGCGGGACTCCCACAAGCGTGCCACTCGAGTTGCCCCGGTGTCGCTGTGTTGCGCGTCACTTTCCGGTGGCAAGATCCGCTTCATGACCGACATCTGGGGGGCCATCCACGCCGAGCGCCGCGCCCTCGCCGACGACCTCGCGGACCTGACCGCGGAGCAGTGGCGGACGCCCTCGCTGTGTGCGGGCTGGACCGTGCAGGACGTGCTGGCGCACCAGGTCGGCACGGCGTGCATGAACCCGCCGCAGTTCATCGGCAAGATGATCGGTGCGGGCTTCAACTTCGCCAGGTTCGCCGACAAGGAGGTCGCGAAGCAGAGCGCCGGCGGGCCCGCGGCGACGCTGGAGCGGTTCCGGGAGGCGACGGACCGCACCTCCGCGCCGCCCGGCCCGAAGGTCACCTGGCTCGGCGAGGCGATCGTTCACAGCGAGGACATCCGGCGACCGCTCGGCATCAAGCGGGAGTACCCCCGCGACGCCGTGCTGCAGGTCCTCGACTTCTACAGGAACAGCAACGCGATCATCGGGACCAAGCGCCGCATCGCTGGTCTCACCCTCAAGGCGACCGACGTCGAGTGGAGCCACGGGTCAGGCCCGCTCGTGGAGGGTCCCGCGCTGTCGCTGCTGCTCGCCGCCACGGGACGCAAGGCGGCGCTCGACGACCTGTCCGGGCCAGGGGTCGAGACGCTGCGGAGCCGCTGATGGACAAGGTGCCCGCGGAGCTCAAGGAGCGGTTCGAGGAGCTCGCCGAGGTCGTTCCGCAAGCCGATCGCAAGCTCGTGTTCGGCGGGCCGGCCTGCCTCGTGGGCGGCAACATGTTCTTCGGGGCGCACGCCGTGGGCCTGTTCGTGAAGCTGCCGCCCGCGGACGCCGACGAGCTGCTGGCCGACGGCGGGAAGCCGTTCGAGCCGATGCCGGGCCGGGCCATGGGCGGGTTCTTCGTGCTGCCCGGGGGTGACGTGACCGACTGGGTGCGGCGCTCCTACGAGTACGCGTTGACGCTCCCGGCGAAGTCGCCCAAGAAGAAGTAGCCCTCAGGGCGAGACCTGCTCCGGACGGATCTCAGTCGGCACCGACGCTGGGGACTCCTTCCAGCGGCTGGTGATCGGCAGGCGTCGGTCGCGGCCGAAGGCACGTGGGGTGATCTTCGGGCCCGGCGGGTACTGCCGGCGCTTGTACTCGGCGAGGTCGACCAACCGCACCACGCGGTCGATGAGAGCCGCGTCGAAGCCGGCCTCGATGAGCTCCGCGCGCCCGAGATCGCGCTCGACGTAGGCGTCGAGCAGGGTGTCGAGCACCGCGTAGTCGGGGAGCCGATCGCTGTCGAGCTGGCCGGGGGACAGCTCGGCCGAAGGTGGCTTTTCGATGCTCTCGACCGGGATCGCCGGCGACACGGTGTTGCGCCAGCGCGCCAGCGCCCACACCAGCGTCTTCGGGACGTCCTTGATGGGCGCGAACCCCCCGGCGCTGTCGCCGTACAGGGTGGAGAAACCGGTCGCCAGCTCGCTCTTGTTGCCGGTCGTGAGGACGAGGTGACCGTGCTGGTTGGACAGCGCCATCAGCAAGGTGCCGCGGACCCGCGCCTGCAGGTTCTCCAGCGCCAGTCCGGCGAGATGGGTGGCGTTGCAGTAGGCCGTCACCATCGGCGCGATCGGGATGAGCTCCCAGTGCAGTCCCAGCAGCTCCGCGAGCGCCCGGGCGTCGTCGATCGAGCCCTGCGAGGACCACTCGCTCGGCATGCCGACGACGTGCACCCGATCCGCTCCGAGGGCATCGTGCGCGATCGCCGCGACGACCGCGCTGTCGATGCCGCCGGACAGCCCGAGCACGACGCTCTTGAAGCTGTTCTTGTCCACGTAGTCGCGGGTCGCCGTCACCAGTGCGCCCCAGACCTCGGCCTCGTCCGACAGCCGTGCCGCGATCCCAGCAGTCAACGGCTGGTACGGCGGGAGCGGTTCCGCGGTCAGCACCTGCCGGTCGACGTGCATGGTCGTCCCGTCCCGGGCATCGACGTCGCCGGTGAGATCGCTTGCCGCAGCAGGGATCTCGAGGTCGACGGTGATCAGTCCCTGCTCCCACATCGGTGCCCGGGTGACGATCCGGCCGGTGGCGTCGACCACCAGCGAGTCACCGTCGTACACCAGCTCGTCCTGGCCTCCGACCAGGTTGACGTAGGCGATCGTTGCGCCGGCTTCGATGGCCCGGCGGGCGACGAGGGCACCGCGGACGTCGTCCTTGAACCGCTCGTAGGGACTCGCGTTGGGGCACAGCAGCAGGCCGACGCCGGCCTCGCGGGCGACCGCGATCGGGCCGCCCTCCTGCCACAGGTCCTCGCAGATGACCAAGCCGACGTCGACGCCGTGCAGCTGCACCACGGGGAAGCGGTCTCCGCGCACGAAGTAGCGGAACTCGTCGAAGACCCCGTAGTTCGGCAGGTGGTGCTTGGCGTAGGTCGTCACGACCCGGCCCTGCCAGATCAGTGCTGCCGCGTTCTGCGGCTCACCCGCGGGACGACCGACCGCCGGAGCCGGTCGATGGCTCTTGTCGCAGTAGCCGACGACCACCGCGACGTCGCCGGCGCCCTCGTCGCCGAGCCTCGTCGCCAGCTGGTGCAGCATCGCGAGGCTCGCGTCGACGAAGGAGCGACGCAGGACGAGGTCCTCCGGCATGTACCCGGTCAGCGTCATCTCCGGGAAGACGACCGCGTGGCACCCGGACCGCTGGGCATGCGCCACCCACTGGCTGACCAGGTCGGCGTTGCCGGCCAGATCGCCCACCGTCGTATCGATCTGGGCGAGCCCGACGCGCAGCTGCGGCATGAGCCAGAGACTACGAGGCGGCCTTGAGGAGCGCCTCGTAGTCGTCGTCGCTGAGCTCGACCTCCGCCGCGGCGCAGTTCTCCTCGACGTGCGCGACCGAGCCGGTGCCGGGGATGGGAAGCATCACCGGTGAGCGCTTGAGCAGCCAGGCGAGCGCGAGCTGGGCGTGGGTCGCATGGTGCGCCTTGGCCAGGTCGTCGAGGACGCCGCCGGGCCGGGCAAGCTCACCGGCCGCGACCGGGAACCACGGGATGAACCCGATCCCCTCGCGCTCGCAGTAGTCCAGCACGTCCTCGGACTGCCGGTTCGCGAGGTTGTAGAGGTTCTGCACGGTCACGACGTCGATCACCTTGCGGGCCTGCTCGATCTCGGCAACGCTCACCTCCGAGAGCCCCACGTGCCGGATCAGCCCCTCCGCCTGCAGCTCCTTGATTGCCCCGAGTGACTCCTCGGCCGGCACCTTGGCGTCGATCCGGTGCAGCTGCCAGAGGTCGATGCGCTCCAGACCAAGCCGGCGCAGGCTCATGTGGACGGACTGCCTGAGGT
>JBHEMB010000523.1:0-10773 GCA_046262855.1 Mycobacteriales bacterium
CGAGGACACCAAGGCCGAGGACCCGGTCGCGGCGTTCGAGACCGAGGAGACCAAGTACCTCCTCGCCAAGGCGATCAACACCCTGCCCGAGCGCGAGAAGATCGTCGTCACCCTCTACTACTACGAGGGCCTGACGCTGGCCGAGATCGGCCAGGTCCTCGGGGTCACCGAGTCACGGATCTGCCAGATGCACACCAAGGCCGTGCTGCAGCTGCGCGGCAAGCTCGCCGACCAGCGGGACTGATCCACAGATTCGCCGGCAGCCCGTTCGAGGGGCCTGGCGCTTCCTAGCGTTTCCTCACCACGAATGATGAGGAGACATGACATGGCGTACGAGGTGAAGGTCTCGACCGGTGACGTCGCCGCGAAGGCCGCGACGGTGACCCGCGAGGCTGCCGAGATCGAGGGGCGGCTGGCCCAGCTCACCAGCCAGATGGGCGATCTGGCGCACAGCTGGACTGGCGCCGCGTCGGCCTCCTTCCAGGGGCTGTACGCCGACTGGGACAGGACCGCCCGGCAGATGCAGCAGGCCCTCGACAGCATCGGTCTCGCGTTGCGAGGGGCTGGTCAGGACTACGACGCGCTGGAGCAGCAGCTCGCCTCGCGCTTCGCGTAACCACGGAGGTCGCGCAGACGATCTCCTGAACGCGCCGTCGGTGCGGACCAACCCCCCCGGTCCCCACCGGCGGCGCCGTCTGGTCCGGACTCGAGCCTGATCTCGCGGCAACCCTGATCTCGCCGCAACGATGTGGGTTGCGCCTCGTCCTGACGCGGTGCCTATCGCTTTGTTGGTCAAAGGGGGACCTGTATCGGTCAGAGGGGGACCTGTACGGCGGTGACCTGGCCGTTGCGGATGAGCAGGCCGCGGCCGACGGGGCCCGGGGCGACGGCGGAACGCGGCAGCCGGACCCCGAGCAGCTCGCCGTCGAGAGGGCTGGTGAGCCCGAGCAGCAGACCGGATCGGCTCCTGCGGACGTCGGCGGCGAAGCCGCGGAAGGCGACCCCCAGCTCGGCCAGGCCGCCGGCGACGACGAGGGCGTGCCCGGTGTCGCGACCGTCCCGCAGCAGCTGGGCGAGCACGTCGGCGACGGGTGAGGCGAGCAACAGCTCGGCGTCGTCCACGACGACGGCCAGCCGGCCCGTCGCGCTGGTGAGCGCCCGCACGAGCTGGTCCGCGTCGGCCACGTGCACCGCACCGGCCAGGTCGCGCAGCGGCGACGGCCGCGGAGCGAGCGCGCAGACCGTGGTCCCGCTGGCGAGCAGCCCGGCGGCCAGCCCGACCAGCGCCGTGGACCTGCCGCTCCCCGGTGGGCCCGCGATCGTGAACCCGGGACCGTGCACCGCGAGATCGACGCCGAGCAGGCTGAGCTCGTCACCACCGACGCCCACTCCCACTCCGTCGTGCGGGAGGGTACGGGCGTCGGCCCAGCCGATGCGGGTCGGCAGCGGGTCGACGCGGAACGGGGGCCGCCTCGGCGCGGGGCCGGTGGCGAGAGCTCTCAGGGCCGACGCCTGTGCAGCTCCCGACGGGTCGTCGCACAGCAAGGCCACCTGCAGCTCGACGCCACTGGTCGCGCGGAAGGCCCGCCCGTCGCCGACCTGGTCGGGCAACTGGCGCGGCGAGAGCCCCACCAGTGCGTAGTCACTGCGCTCAGCCAGGCGCAGCACGACGGTGTCCTCGATGGCGTGCGAGAGCTTGCCGAGCAGAGCGGCCCGGTCGCCGGTGACGACGACCCGCAGGCCGGCGGCCAGGCCCTCGCGGACCAGCCGGAGCAGGCAGTCGGGGAGACGGCCTGCGTCGACCTCGTCGAAGGCTGCGGTGAACCCCTCCCAGCGGTCGAGGAGCAGCAGCAGGTACGGCAGCGGCTCGGCTGATGCGGAGCGCTGCTCGGCGAGGTCGGACCAGCCCGAGGCTGCGAGCAGCTCCTGGCGGCGAGCGACCTCAGCGGTGAGCCGCGCCAGCAGCCGGTCCGCTCTGTCGGGTTGCGAGCGCGTCACCACCGCACCCGTGTGGGGCAGCTCCTCGAGAGCGAGCAGCGCTCCGTTGCCGCTGTCGATCGCGTAGAGGTGCACGTCCTCCGCGGACGTGCCTGCGAGTGACCCGGCGAGTGCGCGGAGCAGGGTGGTCCGACCGGACCGGGCAGCTCCGGCCACGAGCAGGTGGCCGCCGGCGACGAGGTCGAGAGCAGCGGTCCGCCGACGCTGTTCGTCGGGCAGGTCCTCGAGGGCGTACGGAAGGACAAGCGGTCCCGGCGGGTCCAGGTCGGCGAGGGTCAGGGTGCTGGGCAGCGGCTCGAGCCAGGGACGGCGCGCTGCGGAGCCGGACCAGGCCGAGCGGATTGCTGCCACCAGCGCCTGCAGGTCCGTCGTGTCCTCCGGCCCCTCCGGGCGGGCATGCGGCAGGGGCCGGCCCAGCGCCGACCAGGGCAGCTCGACGACCTCGAGCCGCTCGTCCGCCGTACCGGGCCTGCGACCACCGACCCTGGCCGTCTGGAAGGGGAGCAGCGTGCTGTGGCCGGTGCGTGCGAAGGCCCGGCCGGGGACGCTCTGCGAGATGCCGGCGGCATCGGGAGCGTCGAGCACGTCGAGGGACTCCGCAGCGTCGGTGACGCGCAGGGCTACCCGCAGGTTGGTGTTGGCGCGGACCTCCGGGCTGACCACACCGGACGGTCGCTGCGTCGCGAGCACCAGGTGCACGCCGAGGGAGCGACCGCGTTGCGCGATACCGACGAGCCCGCGTACGAAGTCGGGCAGCTCCTCGGCGAGAGAGGCGAACTCGTCGATGACGATGACGAGCCTGGGCAGTCCGCCCCCGCCCGACCAGAAGTCCTCGATGTCCTTCGCACCGGCCTCGTGCAGCAGCTGCTCCCGGGTGCGCAGCTCCGCGGTGAGCGAGGCGAGAGCCCGCTGTACGAGGTGCCCGTCGAGGTCGGTGACCATGCCGACCGTGTGGGGCAGCCGGGCGCAGTCCCTGAACGCCGCGCCGCCCTTGTAGTCGACGAGCACGAACGTCATCGCGTCCGGCCGGTTGGCGACGGCCAAGGACGCGACCAGGGTCTGGAGCAGCTCCGACTTGCCCGATCCGGTCGTGCCGGCGACGAGCAGGTGCGGCCCGTCGCGCTGCAGGTCGAGCACGACCGGCCCGTCGGCGTCGACGCCCACGAGGGCTGCCGTCGTGCGACCGGCGCGAGCCCGGACTCCAGCGGCCGTCGGCGGGTCGAGTCCAAGGACGTCGAGCAGCCGGGCCTCGGTCGGCACCGAGGCATCGTCCTCGCCACCGTCGTCCCGCAGCGGCGCGAGCGCTCGGGCGAGCTGCTCGGCCCAGGCGGCGGTGGGCAGGTCGGGTCGGATCCGCACGGGCTCGGCGCCTTGCCGGCGCAGGGTGTCCCGGGACACGACGGCCTGGCACTCCTCAGGAAGCCGCAGCTCGCTGTCCTCGAGGCACAGCACGTGCACTCCCGCGCTCGGCCCGGCGCGCAGCACGTCGGCGATGCCCGCGAGCGACCGCAGCTCCCGGGCGCCGTCGAGCACCACCAGGACCTCCGGGAACTGACGAGCCGGCGGCTGCGACCTGATGTCCCGAGCGGCCGCCGTGCGGGCGTCCACCAGCGCCGCGAGCTCGGCGACCCGCGCCGCCATGCTGTCGACCGTGTTGCCCACAAGGGCGCTGCACTACTGCGCGTCCGACGGGCGGGCGTGCGGCAGCCAGCGCAGCCAGCCCCAGTCCGCCTCGGACGGCTCCCTCGACGGATCGACGAGCAGCCACACGCTCAGGTCACGAGGGCTGTGCAGCGCGGCTGCCTGCGCCACGAGCCAGCGCGCCAGCCCGCGCCCGCCCGTGATCCCCAGCACCCCGATCTCGCGCAGCGGGACGGTCACAGGCACGTCCGGCAGCGGCTCGGGAGCTCCCGCGCTCAGGCGATAGCTCGAGGGCCGCTGCTCTCCCGTGCCGACGCGCAGCAGCAGGTAGTCGTCATCGGCGCGACGCCGCTCCCACAGCCGCGGGCCCGGTCCGCTCGCTGTCGCGAGCACCACGCCGGGGTCGGGAGCGGCGTGCTGGCGGGCCATCGTCTCCCGCGCCCGCAGCACCGCCACGTCGGCGGCGCAGGCAGCCGCCGCCTCGGCGTAGGCCGACGCCTGCTCCCGCCCCGTCCTGCGCGCCTGGCCGCGGTCGGACCACCACGTGCCCAGGGCCATCAGCGGCGACAGCAGGGTGAACAGCAGGAACAGCGGGCTGCTCAGCACCGCCATCACCACGCCCAGCGCCAGCGGCAGCACGAGGGGTACGACGGGAAGTGGGCGACGTTCCACCGGCGCGGGCTCCTCCGGCACCTGAACGGTCGTGACCGAAGGGCTCGCGCGCAGCCGCGGCGGCCGGGACACGACCGTCTCGAGGCCAGGGGCGCTCGGGGAACCGGCGCCCGGGGGAGCCAGGCTGAGCACCCGGTCGCCCAGGTCCAGGGCCTGCCCCGGTCGCAGCACCGACGTGACGCCCTCGCTCGTGGTGACCGCCACGCCCGCGGGGCCAGGGTCGAGCTGGGTGCCGCCGAGCCGCAGCTGCCCGTCGAGGCGATGGACTGTGCCGGCATCGGCACCGGCGACGACCCGCACCGCCGGTCCCGTCGAGGGCGCTGCCAGTGGCCCGCCCAGGCCGAGAACGCTGCCGGCGCGCAGGCCCGTGCCGCCGACCGCCCCGTCCAGCTCGACGCCGGCGAGCCACAGGCCACCGCGCCGGGGATGCAACGCCGCCACCACGGCCGCCTCGAGCGCGCAGGTGGGGACCGTCGGATCGAGTTCGGCGACGACCTCCGTCCGCTCATGGGTGAGGCTGTCGACCACCGTGAAGGGCGTCCGGAGCCGGCGTGGCGCCTCGCGGCGCAAGCCGGTCATGCGGCCCTTCGCCGGGCGCGCTCGGCCGTCAGGTCGACCGGCCGCGGTGGCGGCTGCGGGGCCGGTCGTCGCCGGCCGCCCAGCAGCGTCAGGCCGAGGGCGAGCGACCCGGCTGCGCCGAGCAGGCCGATCGGGGGGTTGGGGGGTGAGTCGGCGCTGCGCAGCGCCGCGGCGGGGGCGGGCGCCGTCCCCAGGGGTGAGGGCGCCGTCCCGAGCGGCAGCAGCCGCACCTGCTGGTCCACGACCAGGCCGAGCGGGTCGAGGTAGCCGTCACCCCGCAACAGCCCCCAGTGCAGGCAGCTCGTCCCGGCCCGGCAGGAGGCGTGTCCGGTCGCGAGCCGCCCCAGCACCGCGCCGCGGGCGACGAGCTGCCCCACCCGCACCGCGGGCGACACCGGCTCGTACGTCGTTCGCAGCCCGCCGTCGTGGCTGACGGTGACCACCCCGCGACCGGCCAGCATCCCGGCGTACGAGACCCGGCCCGGACCCGCCGCGAGCACCCGTTCCCCTGGATGTGCCCGGAGGTCGACGCCCCGGTGGCCCGCACCCCAGGCGGAGGTGGGCGGCGAGAACCTGCGGTCGACGGCGGGCGTGCCGGCCAGCGGCCAGCCGAACCCGGGTCGCGGCGCGGCGCTCACCGGGACGGCGAGCAGCACCAGCAGCAGGAGGGCGAGTCGGCGCATGCGGACAGCCTGCTGCGTCCGGAGCCCCCGCAGGACCGTCGTACCGGATCTGTGGACAGCTATGCTGGGGACAGCACAGGCCTAGGCCTGTGACTTCGCGCGCCCACCACTCGGCGCACTCCGGTCCCTACGGGGAAGGTGACGGACGAGGGGCGCTAGGGCAGGCGACCGCCCGGTCGCCTGCGTCAACCGGACACGTAAGGACTGTGCGACATGGCTGTCGTCACCATGCGCCACCTCCTCGAGAGTGGCACCCACTTCGGTCACCAGACCAAGCGCTGGAACCCGAAGATGAAGCGCTTCATCCTCACCGAGCGCAACGGCATCTACATCATCGACCTCCAGCAGACGCTGGGGTACATCGACCGCGCGTACGACTTCGTCAAGGAGACCGTGGCGCACGGCGGCACGATCATGTTCATCGGCACCAAGCGCCAGGCGCAGGAGTCGATCGCCGAGCAGGCCACCCGGGTCGGGATGCCCTACGTCACCGAGCGCTGGCTCGGCGGCATGCTCACCAACTTCTCCACCGTCTACAAGCGGCTGCAGCGCCTGAAGGAGCTCGAGCTCATCGAGCAGACCGGTGGCGCCACCGTGCTGACGAAGAAGGAGGCGCTCGTCCTCGACCGCGAGCGCAAGAAGCTCGTCCGCACCCTCGGCGGCATCCGTGAGATGACCCGCACGCCCTCCGCGGTGTGGATCGTCGACACGAACAAGGAGCACCTGGCCGTCAACGAGGCCCGCAAGCTCAACATCCCGGTCGTCGCGATCCTCGACACCAACTGCGACCCCGACGTCGTGGACTACAAGATCCCGGGCAACGACGACGCGATCCGCTCGATCGGCACCCTGACCCGCGTCATCGCCGACGCCGTCGCCGAGGGCCTGATGGCCCGCGCGGGGGCGCAGGCCAACGCCGGGGCCGACGTGAAGCCCGAGGCCGGTCAGCTCGGCACCGACGAGCCGCTCCCGGCCTGGGAGCAGGAGCTGCTGAAGCCTGAGGCTGCTGAGGCCGTCGCGGCTCCGATCGAGGGCGCCGGCGCCGCTGAGGCGACCACTGCCGAGACCGGCACTGCCACCCCCGCCTCCTGACCACCCTTTTTCGAAGGAATCCACGAACATGGCGATCTCTGCCGCTGACATCAAGAAGCTCCGCGAGGCCACTGGCGCGGGCATGACCGACTGCAAGAACGCGCTCGTCGAGGCTGACGGCGAGTTCGAGAAGGCGGTCGAGATCCTCCGGATCAAGGGCCAGAAGGGCGTCGCCAAGCGCGAGGGCCGGGCCGCCTCCAACGGCCTGGTCACCGTGTCGGTGACCGCTCCGGGCAAGGCCACCCTGCTCGAGCTCAACTGCGAGACCGACTTCGTGGCCAAGAGCGAGCGCTTCATCGCGCTGGCCGAGCAGGTCGTGACGGCTGCTGCCGCGGTCGGCGCCAACGACCCGAAGGACATCGTGGTCGACGGCAAGGACCTGCAGACGGTCCTCGACGACGCGAACGCCACCCTCGGCGAGAAGATCGAGGTGCGTCGGGTCGTGACGCTCGAGGCTGCCACGCCCGGGGGAACCGTCGGGACCTACCTGCACAAGACCAACCCCGACCTGCCCCCGCAGCTCGGTGTCCTCGTCGCGTTGACGACGGACAGCGCTGACGTGGCCAAGGACGTCGCACAGCACGTCGCGGCCTTCAACCCCCTCTACAACGCCCGCGAGGACGTCCCCGAGGAGGCAGTCGCCAACGAGCGCCGGGTCGCCCGCGAGATCGCCCTGGGCGAGGGCAAGCCGGAGGCGGCGCTCGACAAGATCGTCGAGGGTCGCGTCGCTGGCTTCTTCAAGGAGGCGGTGCTCAAGGAGCAGGCCTTCGCGAAGGACAACAAGAAGTCCGTCGCCAAGGTCCTCCAGGAGGCCGGCACCGACGTCACCGCGTTCGTGCGGTTCAAGGTCGGCCAGGCCTAACAGGCATCAGAATCCCCAGCACTCATTAGAGTGCTGGGGATTCTGCGTTTTCACCGGGAGGGATACCGCGTGCCGTCGTACGAGCGAGTGCTGCTCAAGCTCTCCGGCGAGGCGTTCGCCGGCGGCGGGACGATGGGTGTCGCTCCGGAGACCGTACGGGGGATCGCTGCCAACATCGCCGAGGTCGTCCGCGGTGGCACGCAGGTCGCCGTCGTCGTCGGCGGCGGCAACTACTTCCGCGGCGCCGAGCTGACCGAGCAGGGCCTGGAGCGCTCCCGGGCGGACTACATGGGCATGCTCGGCACCGTCATCAACTGCTTGGCGCTGCAGGACTTCCTCGAGAAGCAGGGCATCGACACCCGGGTCCAGACCGCCATCGCGATGGGGAAGGTCGCCGAGGCGTATGTGCCCCGGCGCGCGATCCGGCACCTCGAGAAGGGCCGGGTCGTCATCTTCGGCGCCGGTCTCGGCGTGCCGTTCTTCTCCACCGACACGTGCGCGGCCCAGCGCGCTCTCGAGATCGGCGGGCAGGTCGTGCTGATGGCGAAGCAGGTCGACGGCGTGTACGACGACGACCCGCGCAAGAATCCCGAGGTGATCCGCTTCGACGCGCTCTCCTACGCAGAGGTGCTGGAGCGGCGGCTCAAGGTGGCGGACGCGACGGCCATCTCGCTGTGCATGGACAACGACCTGCCGATCGTGGTGTTCGACATCTTCGCGCCGGGCGGCATCGCCCGCGCCGTCAACGGTGACAAGATCGGCACCCTGGTTTCCTCGAAGGGATCACGATGATCGACGAGACGCTCCTCGACGCGGAGGAGCGCATGGAGAAGGCCGTTGAGGTCGCCAAAGACGACTTCGGCGGCATCCGCGCGGGGCGCGCCAACGCCCAGATGTTCCAGAAGATCGTGGTCGAGTACTACGAGACGATGACCCCGATCGTCCAGCTCGCGTCGATCACGATCCCTGAGCCGAGGATGGCGATCGTGCCGCCGTACGACAAGACCTCGCTCGGCATCATCGAGCGCGCGATCCGCGACTCCGACCTCGGCGTCAACCCCTCGAACGACGGCACGGTCATCCGCATCTCCATCCCGCAGCTCACCGAGGAGCGGCGCAAGGAGTTCATCAAGGTGGCCCGCCACAAGGCGGAGGAGGCGAAGGTGTCCATCCGCAACATCCGCCGCAAGGCCAAGGACGAGCTCGACCGCCTCGGCAAGGACGGCGAGACCGGGGAGGACGACGTCAACCGGGCGGAGAAGGAGCTCGACAAGACCACCAACGCCTACGTCGCCCGCATCGACGAGCTCCTGAAGCACAAGGAAGCCGAGCTCCTCGAGATTTGATGACCGACGTCGTAGACCCGCCGACGGCGCCGGGTCGAGCAGGGCGCAACCTTCCCGCGGCGATCGCCGTGGGTGTGTCGCTCGGCGCCGCCATCATCGGCTCGGTCTACTCGCCGGCCCGATGGACCTTCATCGCCATCGTGCTGGCCGCGATCCTGGCCGGCACCGTGGAGGTCGTCCGCGCCCTGCGGACGCTGGGTGCGCAGCCGCCCCTCGTGCCGCTGCTCGTCGGTGGCACGGCGATGATCGTGCTGGGGTACCGGAACGGCGCTGAGGACCTGTTCCTCGGCTTCGTCCTCACCGTCCTCGGCGTCGTCGTGTGGCGGCTGGCCGACCCCGTCGAGGGCGTGCTGCGGGACGTCACCGCAGCCGTGTTCACCGCGGCCTACGTACCCTTCCTCGCCGGCTTCGCGGCGCTCATGACGGCCCCGCCGGACGGGCCGCGCCGGATCACGGCGTTCATCGCGACGGTCGTGTGCAGTGACGTCGGCGGCTATGCCGCGGGCGTCCTGTTCGGCAGGCACCCGATGGCGCCGACCGTCTCGCCGAAGAAGTCCTGGGAGGGCTTCGCCGGGTCCCTGTTCGCCTGTGCGGTGGCCGGTGGCATCTTCTTCGTGACGCTGTTCGACGTCCCCTGGTGGCAAGGGGTGCTGTACGGGCTGTGCGTCGTGCTCTCGGCGACCCTCGGCGACCTGGGGGAGTCGATGATCAAGCGCGACATCGGCATCAAGGACATGGGAAACCTGCTCCCCGGCCACGGCGGCATCATGGATCGGCTCGACTCGCTGCTCCCGACGGCGCCGCTCGCCTGGCTGCTCTTGCAGGCCTTCGTCAGCTGAGTCGCGGTCGACCTCGGCGCCTCGTCCACCTGAGCGGACGCAGCGGGCCCGTAGCCTGGAGGGGTGAGCCTTCCCCTGGTCTTCGAGGCGCCGAAGCGGGCCTTCCCGCCGCGGCACCTCGCCGACCTGACCGCCGACGAGCGGCGCGAGGCAGTCACGAGCCTCGGGGAGAAGGCGTTCCGGGCCGAGCAACTGGCCCGGGGGTACTTCAGCGGGCGCGCGCTCGACGACCTCACCGAGCTGTCGGCGGCCTCCCGCGAGACGCTTGCGCCGCTCATGCCGACCCTCTGGACCCGCGTCCGGGACGTCTCCTGCGACGAGGGCGCCACCGTGAAGTCGCTGTGGCGTGGCCACGACAGCACGCTGGTCGAGTCCGTGACGATGCGGTACCGCGACCGCACCACCGTCTGTATCTCCTCCCAGGCCGGCTGCGGGATGGCGTGCCCCTTCTGCGCGACCGGCCAGGGTGGCCTCACCCGCAACCTCTCGACGGCCGAGATCGTCGACCAGGTCGTGCGGGCCAACGCCGACGAGCTCGCGCGCGGGGAGCGCGGCGTCTCGAACGTCGTCTTCATGGGGATGGGCGAGCCGCTCGCCAACTACAACCGCGTCGTGGCGGCCGTCCGTCGGCTCGTTGAGCCGAGCCCCGCCGGCCTCGGGATGTCCCAGCGCAACATCGTGGTCTCGACGGTCGGCGTCGTGCCCGCCATCCAGAAGCTCACGGAGGAGGGGCTGCAGGTCACCCTCGCGCTGTCGCTGCACGCGCCGGACGACGAGCTTCGTGACACCCTGGTTCCCGTCAACACCCGCTGGCCGGTGCGCGAGGTGCTGCAGGCCGCGTTGGGCTACACCCGCAGGACGGGGCGCCGGCTGTCGATCGAGTACGCCCTCATACGCGACGTGAACGACCAGCCGTGGCGCGCCGACATGCTGGCCAAGAAGCTCAAGGGCAAGCTCGTGCACGTGAACCTGATCCCGCTGAACCCGACGCCAGGGTCGGAGTGGGACGCATCGCCCAAGGAGGCGGAGCACGAGTTCGTACGACGGTTGCGCGCGGGTGG
>JBHEMB010000524.1:0-3074 GCA_046262855.1 Mycobacteriales bacterium
CGGAGCGGATCAGAAGCCCCGGTCTTCGATGCCACCATGGCGACGGTGTTCCCGCGAGCTGCTCGATCACACGAAGGTCTGGCGCTGTCCACGCTGCCGCGCGAGGATGCCGCGCATGACGATTGGCATCGACCCGAACGCGACACCGAGCGGCCCCGGTTGCCTCGAGTGCTCGCAGGGCGACGGGGCAGGATGGTGGTTCCACCTCCGGCGGTGCGCGCAGTGCGGGCACATCGGCTGCTGCGACAGCTCTCCGTCGCAGCACGCGTCGGCGCATGCCGCCTCGTCGGGACACCCGATCTCCTGCAGCTTCGAGCCAGGCGAGTCGTGGTTCTGGAGCTACCCGGACGCGGACTACCTCGACGGGCCGGAGCTGGCACCGCCGCACGCCCACCCGCTCGACCAGCCAACGCCAGGCCCGGCCGGGCGGGTGCCCGCTGATTGGCAGCAACAGCTGCACTGAGCCGCGTCGAGGGTCAGCCGGTCCGACTGGCTCCGGGGGGCGGCGGGCACCCATGGCCGCGGCCGGGCCGGCCGACCGGACCCTGCTCCTCACCGGTGATGGCGTAGTTCTTGTCGAGCTCGACGGTCGTCCGGGCGCCGTCCGCCTTGGTGATGTGTGCCTCGTAGACGCCGTCGCTGTCGGTCTCGACGCGGTCGAAGCTCGCGCCGGGGTACTTCTTCAGCACCGCCGCCTTGACCTTGGCCAGCGTGTCACCGGTCAGGAGCGTCTCGTCGCTGCGTTGCGGCTTGCTCGGGTCGCCTGGGTTCGGGTTCGCCGCGTTGGCGCTCGGCCTCGGGGACGGTGTGCCGTCTGCGGCGGCGGCCGACATCGACGTGGCGAGGACTCCACCGGCGACGAGCCCCGCGGCGACGAGCCCTGCCGCACTGCCGTAGGTGCGGATCTGCTTGCTGAACATGGCCATCCTCTTCTCCTGGCCACCTGCTGGCCGCCTCCCACGCTGGGCGCCGAACCTTGGACGGACCTGACACCAGCCTGTGAGTTCCACCCTCCCCGTCGCGTCCGCTCAGGTGGACGCGGGCGGTACGACGAACGAGCAGAGGCAACCCCTGATGATCCGGAGGCCTCAGGCCTTGAGGCCTGCCAGGCGCGTCACGACGGCGAGCCCCTGGGCCGTACCCGGCCAGCTGTCGGACAGGACGGTGGCGCCGGCGCGGCGCACCACACTGCGTAGGACGATCATCACGAGCACGACGTCGTCGGCGTAGCCGATGACGGGGATGACGTCCGGCACCAGGTCGAACGGCAGCGCGAGGTAGCCCAGCAGCAGCCAGAGCCGCAGCCGAAGCCCGAACGGCAGAGTGCGGTCGCGGGCGAGCCGGCTCACGAGCCGGAGCACATCGGGCAGCAGCCGCAAGGCCTCGCGTGCTGTGAGGTCATCGGGTCGCAGCCGCCACAGCGCCAGCAGCAGCACGAGCCAGAGCAGTACCAGAGCGGCGAGGACTGCCACCAGCGCGGACCACCACATACCGACCATGCTGGCAGCACGGCGGTTACGACACTCGGCGCACCCAGCGGAACGTGACCAGGGTCAGCAGCGCTGACAGCGCGAGATAGAACGCCAGCTCCAGCCACTGCAACGGCCAGAAACTGCTGGCCGCTTGGTAGCCGACCTGCTGCCGGCAGCCCTCGCTGGTCAAGCGCCGCCGACAGGCGGTCAAGGTCAGCTGGTCTGGGGAAGCCGTGCGCTCCGCGGCCTCGGAACCCTCGGCACCGCCGGGCTCTTCAGCAGGGCCGTGGTCTCCGCCGCCGGTCCGGGCTGGGCGAACAGGTAGCCCTGCGCGCGACGACAACCCAGGCTGAGCAGGACATCTCGTTGTACGGCGGTCTCGATCCCTTCCGCGATCGTGTCCATCCCCAGCGAGGTCGCCAGCGCCTGGATCGCCTGCACGATGGCGAGGTCGTCGGCATCGGACCCGAGGCCGTCCACGAACGACCGGTCGATCTTCAGGACATCCACGGGAAAGCGCTTGAGGTAGGTCAGGGAGGAGTAGCCGGTCCCGAAGTCGTCCACGCTGATGCGCACCCCGAGTGACTTGAGGGCCCCGAGGACCCAAAGCGCCTCTTCGGCGTCGCGCATGAGGACGCTCTCCGTGACCTCCAGCGAGAGGACCGACCGGTCTACGCCGGTGCGCGTGAGCACGTCGGCTACGCGTGCGACGAAGTCGGCGCGTCCGAGCTGCACGCCGGAGAGGTTCACGGCCATGGTGAGGTGCGGTGCATCCCGGTGCCACGCGACCAGCTGCTCGCAGGCCTGCTCCAGGACCCACTCGCCGAGCGGGACGATCAGGCCGGTCTCCTCGGCGATGGCGATGATGTCGTCCGGCAGCACGAGCCCGCGGGTGCGGTGCTGCCAGCGCAGCAAGGCCTCCACGCCGACGACCTGGCCGGACGCCAGGTCGACCACCGGCTGGTAGTGCAGGCGCAAGTCGCCCGACGTCAGGGCCCGACGCAGCTCGACCTCGGTCTCCAGCCGGGCCATCGCCTCCTCGCGCATCGTGTCGGCGAACAGCACCGACCGAGCCCTGCCGTCGCGCTTCGCCCGGTACATCGCCGCATCCGCGTCCCGGAGCAGGTCTCCCGCGCGGTCCTCCGACGTGGTCGACAACGCGATGCCGACGCTGACGGCGACCACGACCTCCGCGCCGTTCACCTTCATGGGTCCGCTGAGACCGTCGGCCAGGCTCTCCGCGAGGTGCACGGCCTCTGCAGGGTGATAGATGCCGTGGCAGAGCACGACGAACTCGTCACCGCCGAATCGGGCCAGCGTGTCGCCGGGTCGCATCAGCTGCTCGAGCCGGCGACCGAGCTCCACGAGCACGTCGTCACCTGCGTCGTGCCCCATGCTGTCGTTGATCACCTTGAAGTGGTCGACGTCCAGGAACAGGACGGCCAGCGCACCACGACCGCGCGGGAGCGCGGCCAGCGACTGCGTGAGGCGGTCGAGGAACAGCGCCCGGTTGGGCAAGCCGGTGAGCCGGTCGTGCAGTGCCTCCCGGACCAGCTGCTCCTCCATCTCCCGGCGCTCGGTGATGTCCCAGCAGATGCCGAC
>JBHEMB010000525.1:0-7499 GCA_046262855.1 Mycobacteriales bacterium
AGAAAGACGAGGCCGCCAGCAGGATCTGGTTGGCTCGTTCGAGCTCCTGGACCTGCTTCTCGAGGGCCTTGATCCGCGACCCGTCCGACGTCGTGGTGCCCTTGTCCAGGCCGGCGTCGATGCGCTGCTGCTTCATCCAGCCGCGCAGCGTGTCGGGCACGATCCCGATCTTGGGGCCGATCCGGTTCACCGCCGCGTTCAGCGACAGCTCGGCGTCCTCCGCCATCGCTTCGGTGACGAGCCGCATGCCTCGGTCACGAAGCTCCTTGTTGTACTTCCTCGGTGCTGGCACTGCTCCACTCTCCCGTGGAATCAGAGCCTCCATCAAACCCGGCACGCTTCAGCCTGCAGGTCGTCGATGTAGCCCGCCGGCCAGGGCTGCGTGGGTTGCGGTCTGGGTGGCGGCGGGCCACCGTCGGGGTCGGGCGGGTCGGGCCAGTGGATCCGGATGGTGCCGTCCCGGTCGAGCAGGATGCTGGCCAGGCCGGTGGGGCGGGGGTCGGTGGTGATGAGGGTGAGGATCTGCCGCAGCTGGGCCTGCGCGGCCAGCTCGGGGGCTGCGGTGGGCGCGCCCGGGCACGGGTGGCAGTAGTCGGCCCAGTCCTGCGCTGCCCGGCGCAGCGCGGTCTGCGGGTCGCAGCCCGCGTCCAGCTCGGCCGTCAGCCAGGCCTGCTCCGCCGGGCTGGGCGCACGGTGCTCGGCGTCAGCGCCGGCCTCGGCGTCGGGGTCGGCGTCGGGGTCGACGTCGGGGTCGGTGGTCGGGTCGGGCTCGAGCTGGTCGGTCAGCCGGCGGACCGCTCCGCTGCCCGGCTGCGGCTGGGGCTGCGGCTGGGGGCGGGGGCGGGCGGCGGTGCTGTCGACGGCGATGAGCTGACCGGCCTGGTCGATGACGGTGCGGCGGATCTGCGCGGCGTTGCTGGTGAGCTCGCGGGCTTCGGTCGCGGTGATGAACCCGAAGCCGGGGATCTCGGCGGGCTCCGCACCGCCTTGCAGGGTCGCGAGGTTGACGAGGACCTGGATGTGCGCGCCGACGGCGGTGAGCTCGCCGGTGATCAGCGCGAGCAGGGTGTCGAAGCGGCGTTGCGTCAGGGTCCGGGTGTCCTCGGGCGGGGCGGGCAGGCACAGCGCGTCCAGCCCGGCCAGTGCGGCGGCGACGGCAGCTTTGGGGCCGTTCATGAACAGCGTGGCGCTGCCGTCGCGTTCGTCGTGCGCACGCACCGACCGGTTCTCGCGGGCCTGCTCGGCGCGCTGCTGGGCCGCCTCCGGGTCGAGCAGGAAGATCGCCGCCCGGGTGGCCTTGCGGAGCTGGTGTGGGGTGCGGGCGGCGGCCTGGCTGAGCACCAGCGCCAGGACCTGCGCGCGCAGCTCACCGGCGACGGCACCGGCGAGCTCGTCGAGCACCGCGTCGGCGTGCCGCACTGTCCAGCGGCCCTGCTCGACGAGGGCCTTCACCTCCGGGTGGTCTTCGAGCAGCAGGGCGTCCTCGACCCAGCGCTGGGTGGTCAGGCTGGACTCGGCCAGCACGACCGCGAGCTCGTCGCTGACGAACCGGCGCAGCCCGAACGGGGTCTGCTCGCGCCACAGCTGGACCAGCTGCTCGCGTAGCCGCAGGTCGAGCAGGGTCTTGTCCCGCACCAGGGCGCTGATGCCGTCGAGCAGCTCAGCACGCGCGGTGCTGGGCTGCAGGGCCACCGAGGAGATCTTCATGCTGGAACCAATCTACCCCGCCCCAGCCCGAAGTCAAACACATGTTCACATCGAGAAATCGCGATTGTCGAACTCACAAGTTCTCCACACAAGGAAGGCTGCTCAGATCCCAGATAGGTGTTGTACTAACTAGTGATCCGCGAGCCAGACCAACGAGCGGACGCGACGGCGCTGCAGCTGGTCGGCCATCGTGGTGCGTCCGCTGACCAGCTCCTGCAGCAGCGGCCACAGCGGTGGCGTGCGCATCACCTGGTGGACCAGCCACGGGCGCCGCGTGAAGACCCGCAGCGCCCGACGCCCCGCAGCGACTTCGGCTCCCAGCTCGGAGTCGACGGCCTGCTCGTACGACGGGAGCGTCCCCACTGCCGCGAGCCCGGCGAGCCGTCCGGAGCGGAGCGCGAAGGAGATGCCTTCGCGCGTCCATGGCTCGAGGAGCCCTGCCGCATCGCCGGGGACCAGGACCTGCCCTCGCCGGAGCGGTGAGTCGGCTGCCCGCACCCGGGTGTGGTGGCCGCCGTCGTGCGTGGCCGCGGACAGGTCGAGACCCAGCGACGCGACGAAGGACCGGTAGTAGTCGCGCATCGCCGGGCCCGCGTCCCTGGTGCCGATGACACCGACCGTCAGGGTGTCGCCCTTCGGGAACACCCAGCCGTAGGAGCCGGGCACCGGTCCCCAGTCGAGCAGCACGTGACCGTCCCAGTCGGTGCCGGCTGGTCGCGGCAGCTCGGCCTCGAGCCCGATGTCGACGAGGTCGCAGCGCACACCGACGTACGCCGAAGCCCGTGACGTGGCACCGTCGGCGGCGACGACCGCGTGGGCCCAGACAGGACCGACGGACGTGCCGAGGGTGACGACTCCCGCCTCCTCCGCGTAGGCCCCGACGGTGACGCCGGTTCGCAGCTCTGCGCCGGCCTCCTGGGCCACGCGCACCAGCGTGGTGTCGAGCTCGGAGCGCAGGACCATGGGGAGGAACGGCGGCGCCGACCGCGAGAACGAGCGCTTGCCGCCGTGCTGGAAGGTGAACCGACCGGCGTGGTCGCGGGCCAGGGCGGCGATGTCCACGCCGGCCCCGGCGAGCACCCGCTGAGCGGGCCCGATGAGCCCGCCGCCGCAGCGCTTGTAGCGGGGGAGTGCGGCCCGCTCGAGGAGCAGCACGCGGGCGCCTGCCGCCGCGGCGGCCCGGGCGGCGGAGGCGCCGGCCGGGCCGGCTCCGACCACAGCCAGGTCCCAGATGTCCCTCACGGGGGTGTAACCGTGGCACCATCGGGGTAACACGGCCCAAATGCCGTCAGCGCGGCCGCCCCCCACACGCTGACCGTCTCGTCCGCCCAGACCCGCACCCGGACTGCCTATCAGAGGAGGGATCGCCGAGCCCATGCGCCCGACGGTTCCCGCTGCGCTGCTGGCGACGAGCGTTGTGCTGCTCACGGGGTGCAGCCTCTCGGGGTCCCGGCACAGCACCCCGCAGGCCGCCGCCGCGCCCTCGCCGGTCTCGCGTGCCGTGGCCCAGCAGGCGTCCCGCTCGCGGGTCCCGCTGCCCGTGAAACCGCTGCGCAAGGTCATCACGCCTGACCTGATGCTGACGACGAACGCACCGCTCACACAGCAGCAGGTCGCCAGAGTGCTCGGGCTGCGCGGCGTCATGACCAGCACCGTCATCAGCGCCGGGGCGGTGCGCGTCGGGCACCGGGCCGTCAACGCGATGGGCGTCGACCCTTCGAGCTTCCGGCCGTTCACGCCGCGCTCCACGGCAGGGTCCGATGCCCTGTGGGCAGCAGTCGCGAGGGGCGAGCTCGCTGCGTCGTACGCCGCCAAGCTGCCGCTCGGCAGCACGGTGCACGTCTTCGGCAGGAGGGGCATCGACGCCCGCATCGGAGCCGTCGCGTCCTACGACCTGCCGGTGTCGGCTCTCATCATGAGCAGGGCACGTGCGAAGGACGTCGGCCTTGTCATCAACACCATCGTGCTGGCCGCGCCGGAGCGCAGACTGAGCCGGCTCGAGAACGAGATCCGCGAGGTCGTCGGGAACAACGTCGTCTTCACCGCGCTACGGCCGGCGCAGATCGTCGACCGGCGTCCCAAGACGTACCTCGAGCTCTACAAGCTGTCCGCGACGTACTGCCCCGGCCTGTCCTGGACGATCCTCGCCGCCATCGGCCAGGTCGAGAGCGGCCACGGCCGCAACGTCGGTCCGTCGAGTGCCGGCGCGCTCGGACCCATGCAGTTCATGCCGGCGACCTGGGCGCAGTACGCCGTCGACGGCGACGGGGACGGCAAGGCCGACATCATGAGCCCGTACGACGCCGTGCCGGCTGCCGCCCTGTACCTGTGCCGCAACGGAGCCGGCCGCGGTGGTCAGGCGCTCTACGACGCGATCTTCAACTACAACCATGCAGACTGGTACGTGCGCGAGGTCTTGGCCCTCGCGGCGCAGTACGACTAGCAGCGACCCCAGCCTGGACATGAGGCCTCTTCGCACCCGAGCCAGCGTGGCCGCCGGCGGCGTCATCGTGCTGCTGGCAGGCCCGCACGTCGCCGCGTCCACGACCGGTTCCCCAATGCCCTCGCCGACGGCGGTCATCGCCTTCGTCGACGAGTCGCCCGGCATCAACCTGCTGCACCACGACTTCGCGACTGCCGACGGACGTGACGTGGTGCTGCCAGCCGGCATGCCGGCGCACACTGTCGTATCCCTTCCCCGGACGGGTTCCTTCGCGCAACGGCTGGCGCAGCTCGCGGCCGGACCGCTGGGCCACCTGCGGCCGGGGGTCCCCGTCTACGTACGGGGGACCCGCCTGATCGTCGTCACGGCGCCCGGCTCGACCGTGCCGGTCACTGACGTGCTCGCGGGTGACCGGCTGCACGCGACGGGTGTCGTCGACTCGGCCATCGGCCGGCGCTACGGCACCGCCCCGGCGGCGATCGGGCTGCTGGTCCTCGGCAGCGCACCCTCGGCGTACGAATGGGTGGCCTCGCAGCCGTGGGTGGACCTCGTGAGCACCAGCGGCTACGACCTGCCCCAGTTGCAGGCCTCCTCTGGCGCGGGTCCCACGGCGCAGTTGTGCGTCGCTGCCGCCGCGGTGCACGCGATCACGGCGTCGGGTCGCGTCGTCTTCAGCTCGGCCGGCAACACCACGGACACCGCTGAGCAAGTGTCGGTGCCGAACGGGCTCCCGGACGTCTACCAGGTCGGCGGCGTCGACCGCTCCGGCGCCACCTACCTGCCCCCGAACGCCGACGAGGGCGACCCGTTCTACGCGGCGGGCACGACGCAGCGCCCCTACGACACAGGCGAGCTCTACTCGTTCCCGGCGGCCTCCCCAGATGCTTTCGACGGAAGCGTCCACTTCGGCGGCACCAGCGGTGCCACCCCGCGCACCGCGGGCTGGGCAGCCGACCTCCTCATCGAGGCGCGTCGCCTCCTGCGCGCCACCCCGAACCGCACGACCCGCGTCGGTCTCGCCGTCCGCGGCCGTACTGGATCGCGGCTTCCGCACGGCCCGCTGGCCGACGGCGCGTTCAACGGTCGGGAGCTGGTCGACGTGCTCCTCCACGTGGCTCAACCGGCTGCTCCGGCGACACCGGCTCGCTACTTCGTCGAGGGCTACGGCGCGCTCGGGTCCGCTCCCGTGTCGCTCGGCCGCCGGGTCCTCGGCGGCACCACCGCCTTGCCGACGCGTGCCGACGAGGACTCCGCGTACGCGCTCGTGCACCGAGCACGTGCAGCCACCGAACCCGTCGGCTGCTGATCTCGCCCGAGCTGGGATAGCGCACCGCCGTTCGTCGGCGAGGCGCGGGCGACCGCTAGTGCGGGCTAGCTGCAGCCGTCCGACAGCCTGACGCCTTGGCCGGTCCTGCCGTCAGTGATGCTGTCCCGGCAGCTCACGTGCCGGCCCGCGTAGAGCTCGGCCAGCGCGCGGAAGCCCTCGACGCCGACGTCCTGCGTCTCGCTCGCCTCGCTGGCGTGACCTGCGAAGGGCGAGCTGATGCCGGTGGGGAGGTACCCGTCCAACGTCGTACCGGGCTCCGAGCGCGAGCTGTGCGTGACGAAGGACCGGAAGTCGACCGGCATCCCCTGCGCTCGGAGCAGCGCCTGCAGCTGCCGGCTGATGTCGTGGGTCACGAGCCCATCGGCGTACCCGTGGGCCATGACGACGCCCTTGATGCCGCTGGCCACGATGTCCCGGGTGCGGTTGACGACAGTGCGCTCGGCGAAGACCTGCGGCTTCTGCTCCAAAGACCCGCCCATCTCCTGCTCGATGTCGGCGGTGGCCTGGGCGGCGAACGTGTTCACCGGAGCGAGCCGACGGGCGCCCTGGTAGGTCTCGATGACGTTTGCCGCGCCCTCGACGTCGATCCACTCGTCGAAGAGCGGGCCACCTGTCTGCCGCTTCGGCTTCGCCGCCAGTGCGAGGCCTGCGGTGTTGCCGCCCATGCTCACGCTGTAGAGGACGTTGTGCGCCTTGCCGGAGGCTGCCTTCGAGAAGCACTGCTTGTCGAAGAGCCGCGCCACGGTGTTCGTGTCGACCGCTCCCTCCGCGACCCGCCAGCCGCGACTCGACGGCAGTGATTGAGCCCTGAGGTTGTCGACCTGTCCGCGGTAGTCAGGTGTGACGGCGATGACGCCGAGAGAGGCGGCCGTGCGTTGCATGTGCCGCACCCAGCTGTACATGGTGTGGCTGTATCCGTGGTCGAAGACCACGACGCCGCGCGGCCTGCTTCGGGGGAGGACGTAGACCGCCTTGGCGGTCTGGCCACCCGAGGAGTAGGCGAGCACGGCGTACTGCTGGGGGTTCCCGGTGCACGCAGGGCTGTGTGTCAGCTGCTCGTGGCCGTAGCTGTGTCCGCGGATCTTGCCCGGGCTGGCGGCACCGGCGGGCAGCACGGCTGCCACCGCGAGTGCGAGCGCGACAAGGACTGTGTGACGCGCTGCGCGCATGGGGGGCTCTCCTGGCTTGCGTCGGGGTGACCGCTTCGTTCGACGTGCGTCTCGCGTTCTCCTGCCTGCTGCTGGTTAGGGTCCGTGCATGTCGCATGCCGGGTTCCAGAACGACGTGTACCTGAAGGGCCTGTTCGGCGAGCAGCCCACCATGCCGTTCGACCACCGGGCTCTGCAGGCCGCGGCCGAGCAAGTCATGAGCCCAGGCGCCGTCGGGTATGTCAGCGGCGGCGCGGGCGCCGAGGACACCATGCGGGCCAACCGCGAGGCCTTCGACCGCTGGCGGTTGCTGCCGCGGATGCTGCGCGGCATCCCGGCCGAGCGGGACCTCTCCGTGGACATCCTCGGTACGCCGGCTCCGGCACCGGTCTTCCTCGCCCCCGTCGGCGTGCTCTCGATCGTTCACGACGACGCGGAGCGGGCCGTTGCGCGGGCGGCGGCAGCCGTCGGTCTGCCCATGGTGCTGTCGACCGCGGCGAGCACGTGCCTCGAGGACGTCGCCAACGAGCTCGCAGGGAGTCCGGGCTGGTACCAGCTGTACTGGCCGAGGGACACCGAGGTGGCCTCGTCACTGGTGAACCGTGCGGAGCGGGCCGGCTACCGCGCACTGGTGGTCACCCTCGACACCTGGCAGCTCGGTTGGCGGCCGCGCGACCTCGACACGGCGTACCTGCCCTTCCTGCAGGGCGAGGGCATCGCGAACTACACCACTGACCCGGCGTTCCGCGCGGGCCTCACATCCTCGCCCGAGGACGACCCGAACGCCGCCGTCCTGCACTTCCTCGGGATGTTCAACAACCCGACGCTGACCTGGCAGGACCTCGCGTGGCTGCGCTCGCAAACGACGCTGCCG
>JBHEMB010000526.1:0-3586 GCA_046262855.1 Mycobacteriales bacterium
TCCAGGACCCGCTGTCGGCGTTGCACCCCTACTTCACGGTCGGCGCGCAGATCATCGAGGCGTACCGGATCCACAACCACGTCAGCAAGAAGGCCGCGCGGCAGCGCGCGATCGACATGCTCGAGCGGGTTGGGATCCCCACTCCTGACAAGCGCGTGGACGACTACCCGCACCAGTTCTCGGGGGGGATGCGCCAGCGGGCGATGATCGCGATGGCGCTGTCGTGCAACCCCGAGCTGCTCATCGCCGACGAGCCCACGACGGCCCTCGACGTCACGGTTCAGGCCCAGATCCTCGACCTGCTGCGCGACCTCCAGAAGGAGTTCGGCTCGGCGATCATCATCATCACGCACGACCTCGGGGTGGTCGCCGAGTTCGTCGACGACATCCTCGTGATGTACGGCGGGAAGGGTTACGAGTACGGCCCCGTCAACGATGTCTTCTACGAACCGCAGCACCCCTACACCTGGGGGCTGCTCTCGTCGGTGACGCGTCTCGACCGGCTCCGTCAGGACCGGCTCAAGCCGATCGCCGGCTCGCCGCCCAGCCTCATCAACGTGCCCGCGGGATGCGCCTTTCACCCGCGCTGCCCGTACGAGCCGTTGACGGGCGGCAAGGGCTCGACCGTCGTCCCGGAGTTCGTGGATGCCGGCAACGGCCACCTGGTGCGTTGCCACCTCACCGCGAAGGAGCGGCACGACATCTTCCTCAAGCAGGTCAAGCCGACGCTGTGATGACGAACCTCAACCTGGAGCCTCGAGCATGACCGCCGCTGCCACCCACGTCGCCGCTGACCCCACCGGTGACGGACAGCCCCTGCTCGAGGTGCACGGCCTGCAGAAGTACTTCCCCGTGACGCGGGGCATCATCTTCCAGAAGCAGGTCGGCGCTGTGAAGGCCGTCGACGGTCTGTCGTTCAGCGTGAACAAGGGCGAGACCTTGGGTGTCGTCGGCGAGACGGGTTGCGGGAAGTCCACCATGGGTCGGCTTCTCACCCGCCTGCTCGAACCGAGCGGGGGCTCAATTCGGTTCGAGGGCAAGGACATCACCCACCTGTCCCGCGGCGCCATGCGGCCGCTGCGCAAGGACATCCAGATCATCTTCCAGGACCCCTACAGCTCGCTGAACCCGCGACACACCATCGGCACGATCGTCGGCGCGCCCTTCCGGCTGCAGAAGGTGCAGACCGAGAGCGGCGTGAAGAAGGCCGTGCAGGACCTGCTCGCGCTGGTCGGGCTGAACCCAGAGCACTACAACCGCTATCCGCACGAGTTCTCGGGCGGGCAACGGCAGCGCATCGGCATCGCCCGGGCTCTTGCGCTGCGGCCGAAGCTGATCGTCTGCGACGAGCCGGTCTCGGCTCTCGACGTCTCCATCCAGGCCCAGGTCATCAACCTGCTCGAGGACCTGCAGGACGAGTTCGACCTCACCTACGTGTTCATCGCTCATGACCTGTCCGTCGTGCGGCACATCTCCGACCGCGTGGCGGTCATGTACCTCGGCAAGATCGTGGAGATGGGCGACCGGATCTCGCTCTACGAGCACCCCATGCACCCCTACACCCACGCGCTGCTGTCGGCCGTGCCGGTGCCCGACCCGGTCAAGGAGAGCAGGCGTGAGCGCATCCTGCTCACCGGTGACGTACCCTCTCCGTTGAACCCGCCACCCGCGTGCCGGTTCCACACGCGCTGCTGGAAGGCTCAGGCCATCTGCAAGCAGGTGGAGCCGCCGCTGGTGCAGATCCAGCCCGGCCACGAGGTGGCCTGTCACTTCCCTGAGGAGCGCGTGATCCTCTAGATGATCACTTTCTTGTGCATCCTGCTCATCGCGGCCAGCCTCGGCATGGTCGTGCTCGTCCTGCTCCACAAGGGTAAGGGCGGTGGCCTGTCGAACATGTTCGGTGGCGGTGTCTCCTCCTCGCTCGGCGGCAGTGCCGTCGTGGAGAAGAACCTGGACCGCCTGACCATCATCTGCGGCCTGGTCTGGACCACCTGCATCATCGCGCTCGGACTGCTGCTCAAGCCCGCCAGCTGACTTCCCGGCTAGAGTGGGACCTGGTAGACCAGGTTTCGAGGGGAGCTCCACGTGGCAGGCGGCAATGCGATCCGAGGCAGCCGAGTCGGCGCGGGCCCCATGGGCGAGGCAGAGCGCGGTGAGGCGGCCCCGCGCCGTCGGGTGAGCTTCTGGTGCGCCAACAAGCACGAGACCCGGCCCTCGTTCGCGGAGGACGCCGCCATTCCCGAGACCTGGGACTGCCCGCGCTGCGGCTTCCCCGCCGGTCGGGACAAGGACACGCCGCCGGCGCCGCCGAAGACGGAGCTGTACAAGACGCACCTCGCCTACGTGCGGGAGCGCCGCAACGAGGCCGACGGTGAGGCCATCCTGCAGGAAGCTCTCGCGCGGCTGCGCGGCAAGTAGCCGCACAACCGCACACCCGCCAGCTGCGTCCGCCCGGCGCCGCGGTGGGGTCGTCCACCTGAACGGACGCAACATCCTGCAGTCCGGGGCAGGAGTTGTCCGGTCTGTGCCGAATGCCGTCCTTGTCGGGATTTTGCACAGCCGTCAAGGAGCCCCATGCGCGCACGCCCCCTCGCTCTCACCGCCGCAGCGATCCTGCTCGGCGCGGGGATCGTCAGCATCGCCACCGCATCCACCCCGAGCAACCAGACCCTGACCGCGCCCACCGCGGCAGGCACGACCACGAAGGTGACGTGGACCGGCACCATCCCGGTGGGCAGCAACCCGCAGAGCGCCTGCACCGTGCCGGGCACGGACGACCAGCACGGCATCGCCATCCGCATCCCGTCGGCGGCGGCAGCCCTGAAGCTCACCCTGTCGGTGAAGATCGCGTGGACGCCGCCCGTCACCGAGACGGTCTCGGACGAGATCCTCACGCTGCTCGCCCCTGACGGCACCGACATCGACGACTCCGACGGCGGGTCGCCGACGGAGCTCGTCGTCATCAACGACCCCGTCGCCGGCACCTACACCGCTGTCGCCTGCGGTTTCGTGAACAGCTCGCCGCAGCCCTACACCGGCACGGCCACCATCACGGCCAGCGCTCCGGTCAAGCTGGCCTCGCTGCCGACGGTGAACCACGGGCTCGCGTTCGGCGCCAGCACCCCCAGCGATGTGCAGCGCGACGTCGGCGAGCCCGCCGTCACGACCGACCGGGCCGGCAACATCTACACCTGCGGGCCTTCCGGGTTCTCCAACATCGCCGACTACGCGAACGTCTCGACCGATGGCGGTGACCAGTTCCACCTGCTCGGCCAGCCGCCGCGCGGTCAGATCTCCGGCGGAGAGGGCGGCGGCGACTGCGCCCTCGCGACAGCGGTGGAGAAGAACGCCCAGGGCAACTACGCGCTCGCGTACGCCGGTCTCGGGCCGCTCACGAACTTCTCGACCGCCACCTCGGCGGATGTGGGCCGCACCATCCTGGTGTCCCCGATCAGCGAGTCGGTGCCCGGCGTGGACCGTCAGTGGATCGCGTTCCTTGACGACAAGACAGCCTTCTTCACCTACAACCAGCAGGCCCTCAACAAGGTCGTGCAGAAGTCCACCGATGCCGGCCTGACCTACGACA